>CAZUZF010000061.1:0-2624 GCA_964624955.1 uncultured Gammaproteobacteria bacterium | reverse complement strand
TACAGGGGGGATGATGCATAAAATTGAAGACTCTTTAATAATGGCTTCAAAAGGCATTGAAAGTGTTTTAATAAACGGAAAATTGAAGAAGGAATTATCAAAAGCCCTTTTAGATAAAAAGGTGAAAGGAACGTTAATTAAATAATATGTCAATAAGTTCTTTAGAAAGAAGAGAGGGTAGTATTGCAGAAGAAATTCTTCAGGGTGCAAGTGTTGGCGAAGGGATTATTATGGTCCATTTTGACCCTGACGCAGGTGGGGAAAATGACGCAAATCCTAAAGTGGCAATGGTAGTTGAGAAAGTAACCAAAGCATCATCAAAAAGAATTGCCGGGCAAAGGTCAATTCCTATAGAAACAAAAAAGATTGGGGAAGGCCGTATTGATAACATAAGAGGGGGGCTTGCTGAAATGTGCGACGATGGAACTCTTCATAAAGTAAGAGCAAATCTTTTTCTTGTAAAAAGTGGCTTAGGTTTTACGCTTTGCAGTGGAAGCGTAGTTGGCTTATCCGTATTAGTTTATGACGGTTCAATGTCGACACGTTTTACTCCTACAAATGCAGAGGAGGATAGTTTTGGCGGATGGTCATCCATAAATGAACTATTAGACGCAGGGGATGTAAGGGGAATTGCAAAGGAGTTCGTTTTGGCTGCAAGAGATATGGGTTTGATACAATCAGCTTTGAGAGATTTTAGATCAGATGGTTTGGCTGCACCGCTTTTTCCTCCAGGATTTTCTATAAATAGATATTATCGACAACGAGAAAGAACTGGGGTGGATGTAAAATTTACTTTATAAGACTAACTTTGTCTTTGTTGCATTAATTCTATAAGTTCTAGCATTTTTTCTTTGTATTTATCTTCAATAAGGGAATTTTCAACCAGCTTCTTTGCCTCATTAAAATTTTGGTCAATAATTTTTTTTCCTTGATCAAGTGCTCCAGAATCAATAAAAAGGTTTCTAATTTTATCTTCATTTATAAACACCTTTTTTCCAAAAACTTCATTTAGATATTGTTTTTGATCTTTTGTTCCTTTATTTAAAACAAAATATGTAAAAAATGTGTGCTGATGTTGGGTAATATCTAAAAGAGGAGTTTTTTGAAGATTATTTTGACGCCCCATAATATCTAAAAGGTCGTCTTGTATCTGGAAAGCTATTCCAAGCTTTGTTCCCAAAGTTTCAAACAAATCATCTTGACCATAATTCGGGTTGGCCAATATTGCTCCAATTTGCATTGGCCGTACAAAACTATACCTGGATGTTTTAAGCCTCGTCTTTTCTTCGATTAAATCGTAACTTGGATTTTGCATTGATACCAGATTAATGTCAATTATTTGTCCCATGATTACTTCATCAACCATTTTATAGAAGTATTGTTTTGCAATTTCTAAATTCTCAAGATTTTTATTTTCAAAAAATAATTCTATGACCCAAGAGTAAATAACATCTCCAATAAGAATAGCTTGCGAGTTTGCAATATGTTCTAAATCACCAATGCGTTTTTCATGCTTGAGCTTCTCCAATACAAACTCATGTATTGTTGTTTGTCCGTGGCGGGCTTTTCCTTTGTCCATAACATCATCATGAATAAGGCAAAAATTATGAAAAAGTTCTAGGCTTATTAAAATATTCATTATTTCTTTTTCACTTTTTCCTCCGAAGGATTTGTAGGTAAGATAGGTAATATATGGCCTGATTCTTTTCCCTCCGCCTGTAATTAAGTTTTTGGAATATATAACAAAATCTTTTACAAAAGAGTCTTTTGTGTTTTTTTGAAATTCTTCTATTTTTCTGTCAACAAGCTTATTTAGTATGGGATCAAATATTTCCTTAAACTGTTTTAAGTCGTACATATAAATAGAAAGAAGATAAATTATTTTCCCTGTCTTCTTTCTGTTTGGTAGAAAAATTCAATGCCTTTAACTACATCTCCATTGTCCATATCAGGAAAATATTTTTCTGGAATAAAGTAAAGTACGGTATTTTTACCGTTGATCCACCCAAGATCAGACGTCCTTATCTCAGATGTTCTTATTATTAAATCTGCTGAGGGAATGACACCATTCCCATCTTTTAGGGAATGTAAAAGCTCTGGGTTTATCTCAATGTTTTTATCTAATTGCCTTGCCTTATTTAATATTCTAATCATTTGATCTTCTCCGCCAAAATCAAGCGCAGCGCAAACAATCTGCCCTGTATTTTTACTTGTTTTATTTTCAACTTCTTTAATTTTATCTACCAATCTTTTTGGTAGTCTGTCTTTTCTTCCAAGATGTATAAATCTGGAATTGTTTTCTATTAATTCCCCAACGTATTTTGTCAAAAATAACTCAAAAAGACTCATGAGTCCTTTTATTTCTCTTTCATTTCTTTTCCAGTTATCTGAAGAAAATCCCCAAAATCCTACAACTTTTACAGGAAGTGGCCTAATGCTTCTTAATAATTGAATAGATAAATCAAGTCCTTTTTTGTGTCCCCAAAGAACAGACTTTCCCCTCTCTTTTGCATACCTTCTATTTCCATCTGGAATTATGAAGATAAAGTAAGGGAAATTTTCTTTTGGGATTTTATTAAGAGTCGGAAACTCGCTGTAAATATCCATTTTTTTACGCCTGAGCG
>CAZUZF010000060.1:0-2627 GCA_964624955.1 uncultured Gammaproteobacteria bacterium | reverse complement strand
GGAGCAACAGCTGGTTTTATAGGAATACTCCCTTTAAAAGGAGCGGAATTTGGTCTTTTAAGTATTGCTCTTATTGCTACTTCTATTTATTTTCTTTCTAAGAAAATAAAAGATCCGATAGTCTGCAATACAAAACCATTAGCTTTTAAATCTTTAATTAAGAATACTCCCGTCTGGTTAAAAGTAGCAGTACTAATCTTACTTGCCTTTATTGCTGGGACATTTATAGCAAACAAATCTCTTAATGGAGGTATTGGAATAGATATTACCAAAGAAGCTCTTGCCGCTAAATTTGAAAAATTGAGCCAAAGCGGAAATTCTTCGTGCTCCACTAGTTTTACTGACTCAATCGATAATATGGAAAAAGGTGCCAGAATACAAGGATCATGCTGTTCTCCTATGAGTTGGCATCGTTACAGCGAGCAAGTAGAAGGTTTAAGAAAATACAAAAATGTTGAAGAAATTCCAAAAGATCCATATGACATTGATTCAGGTCTTGCCAAAAAACTGAAATCACACTATGATGATAAACTAACTTTAGATCAGCAAAAAGCATATGATTTTGCAATGGAAAATTCAGATGAAAAAGGACCTTGCTGCTGCAAATGTTGGAGATGGTATGTTTACGGAGGATTAGCAAAAATTCTTATTCAAAAATATAATTTTAGCGGAGAGCAAATTACAGATGTCTGGAATTTATCAGACGGATGCGGAGGTGAGGGAGATCACGTAAGTCAAAAATGAGCACAGAGTTAAAAATTATTATTATCGGAGGTATTTTAACGATTATAGCAATTGTTTTGGTATCAATTCTTATTACAGGAAATACTCCTTCTTCAGTTAATAGTAACTTAAATAAAGAAAACATAGTTGCGGCAAATGGCTTACATTGGCATCCAAAGCTTTCAGTATATATAAAGGGAGAAAAGTTTGAACTTACCGACGGCATAGGACTTGGCGCAGTCCATCAAAAACTACATACCCATACAGAAGACTTTGCACAAGGAGTTGTCCATATGGAAATACCGGGAGTTGTAACAAAAGAGGATACAAAACTTGGTAATTTTTTCAAAATCTGGGGCAAGGAATTTAGCTCAACACAGATTTTTGATAAAAAGAATGGAAGCGAAGGGAAAGTTAAAATGACTGTAAACGGAGAAGAGAACACTGATTTTGAAAAGTACGCAATGAGAGATGGTGACATCATAGAGATTCGTTACGAGTAAAGATATTTATATCCTAATACTTTTTCTTCTAATACAAAATACATGTATTTACAATTAGATAACTACCTAATGGGTTTTTCCTAAAAATTAGCTTTTTACACATTTTACATATTGACAAGAGTTTTTTAAAAATGATATATTCGAAATATCGAATATGTATTCCGAAGTGTTTTTCCTTCATTCAAAACTTTTAAAAGCTTTGTCTAATCCAAAGCGCCTTGAAATCCTTCAGCTTTTAAGGGAAAAAAGTTTGTCAGTAAGTCAGATTCAGGAAATGTTAAGTTTGCCACAGGGAAATTTAAGCCAGCATCTTTCTGTTTTGCGTACTGCAAAAGTAGTTGAGCATAAAAGAAATGGTAAACAAATCTATTACAAAATAGCTCACAAAAATTTTGTTAAGGCCTCTGATTTAATGAGAGAAATTTTAATTGAGCAGCATAAAAATGACCCTTTAATAAAAGAGTTAAACAGGAAGATGACGGATTTGGTTCCGCTATCCCAAGATCCTGTTTGTAAAATGAGACTAAGTCCCAAAACCGCCTCTTTTGTTTCAAAACATAATAATATTCAATATTATTTCTGTGCATCTGGATGTTTTGGCAAGTTTAGTAAAAATCCCAAGAAATATCTTAAAAGTATAAATTAAATATGGAACTTTTAGTCAGTGCAACTTTTATTGCGGCTTTTATTGCAGGGATAGCTGCGCTTTTTGCGCCTTGCTGTGTAACGGTGCTTCTTCCTACATATCTGGCGTCAATTTTTAGAGATAGAACTACTGTATTTTTAATGACTTTCATTTACTTTTTAGGACTTTTAACTGTCTTTTTGCCAATTGGTTTAGGTGCAGTTTTCCTTACCCAGCTTTTCAGTCAGTATCACAACCTCATATTTTTAGCAGGTAGCATATTTTTGATTTCACTTGGCTTTTTTCTTTTATTAGGAATGCAGTTTTCACTTCCCATTGCCATACACCCAAAGCTTGAGAAAGTTAGTGCCGGATCAGTTTTTACTTTGGGGATTTTCTCTGGTATTGCTACAACCTGCTGTGCTCCGGTACTTGCCGGAGTTTTAGCTCTATCAGTACTTCCTGGATCATTTTTACTCGGTGGTGCTTATACTCTAGCTTATGTTTTGGGCATGGTGGTTCCTCTTTTTATAATAGCGGCAACCTTGGACAAATTTGATTTCACCAGAAAGTTTTTTACATTTAGAAAAAGTGTTTCCTATAACATTTTTGGCAAAAAAATCCGCTTAACAATCTCAAACCTAATTTCAGGCGCAATGTTTTTAGGGTTTGGAATTTTTATTCTCTATCTTTCTTTGACAAACAATCTGGTTTCCCATGCAACTTATCAAATAAGCATAAATATTTATCTTACAAAAATTGTAGACTTAATAAGT
>CAZUZF010000059.1:0-2682 GCA_964624955.1 uncultured Gammaproteobacteria bacterium | reverse complement strand
TTATCAAAAGATATAAGAAAGTAGGACTTAAGGTAGTCAAGCAGAAAAAAATGGTGGCTCCCATGACCATCATTGAAAAACATTATCCCATGGAGCCATCTTACTTACGCTCAATTGGAGAAAAAACCATTGCAGCAGGACAAAAGGTCAAATCAGCGGAGGATCAAGGTAGAAAAGTGGTCTCCTGGCTTAGAAAGTTCATCACCTCTACCCCCATTATTGCCTTAGTTTTGGAAGGAGAAAATGCTGTTCAAGTGGCTAGGGATGTGACTGGTTTTACAGATCCCTCATCAGCTAAAAAAGGGACTATCAGGAGAGATTTGGGCACAGATAATATTTTGGATGCCAATATGGAAGGCAGACCAGTTTATAATCTCATCCATGCCTCAGGATCAGAAGAGGAAGCTAAAAAAGAAATTAAGTTATGGTTTGGGCCTTAACAAAATCAGGAAGTTTCATACATCTACCGCCAGCTCTTAATCTGGGATAATAATGCTCAGTTTCATCATTTAAGGCATTAAGTTGGCCTGGTCCTAATGTATAGATTACAACTTTACTTTGAAGTAGTCTAAATGGATCAATATCATATTCTTCAATATAAGATAGTCTTAAATCTCTGTCATAATTAGCTATTTTAATATCTGAAACTAGATAAGCTTCTATGGCTTGATCCATATTGCCAGAACCTAAATGATGAGTCCAAGCTCCAAGCTCTGTTCCATAGCGTTTAGCCCATCTTAACTGATTAGCAAGTCCCAAAAAAATATTATCCCAGCCCTTTAATAAATCGTAATTTGTTACACCATAGATTCGTGCTAGCTCTGCAGCCGTAGAAGGAAGGAGTTGAGTTAAACCTTTAGCAGTTTTTTTCCTTGCTGCTGCACTTAATTGAGGATCTCTAATTTTGTAAGCTGGGTCAGCTTTTTCATCACCTTCACTTTCTACAAAAATAATCTCCAGCATTCTGTTAACCCAAAATTTCTGTTCTTCTTCATTCAGACCAAATCTTTTATCTTTTGCTACTGCTGTAATGGTGTCTTTCCAATACAGAGTGTTGACTGCTCTGTCTTTGTCATCTTTATAAGCCTGAAATTCCTTATCAATTTTTGTTTCCCTGATTTGTGATATATCAGGTGGTCCTTCTTTGACTACAATATCCTTTTGAGGCTGATTAGCAGTTTGGGCAGTTTGGGCATTAGAAGATGGAGATTTGAGGAGATCTGACACAGCCCCAATTGTCTTCGCTAAAGTGGTAGTGCCTGCAAGTGTAAGAGCACCCTTTATTATATGATCACGTTTTTCTGGATCCTCCGGAATAACCCGCTCAACCATAGCACGGAATCTATGTTTTTTTTCTGGTTTGGTGTTTAAAGGGGTAGTAGCGTCAGTACTTTTTCTTCTGCCAATCTTGACTGAGCCAACATAAGTTCTGGCAGTTTCTGAACCCTCACTCATGATTTTAGTATACCAAATATAGTCGACCAAGAGCGACAGAACCTGAACTTTTGGCTGACCTCATTTTATCACATCCCAAGCTCGACATGGGGTCAGCATTGACCAGACCAGTTGATGATGCAAATTTGATCTATGGGTTCAATGATCTTGGGATGAGATATGCTTATTGATATAGTACTTATTGTGTCTTCTGAAAATTTTCAGTAAGATGTTAGTGTATGGCAGAGGGCGTAGACGCACAAAATACTCCAGGAGAACAACCTGCTTCAAAAACAGATGCAGCTCGTCCTTTACCAAGACCTGAACATGCTATTGGGTCTTCTTCGCCACATGCACCTAGTAATCCTGAGGCAAGAGAACAAGAGGGACTGCGTGTGAATTTTGTCATCAACAATAGGCATCTTATTGCTCATACTGTTTCAAGTATGGATCAAAGTCGGTTTTCTTCACAAGAACACAGAGAGGATATTGTCGCATTTCAAAATTTTGCATGGGGAGCATCTGAGAGGTGTTATGATTTTATTGCAGGTAGACTCCCACCTGAACAATTCTTTGCATCTGGAGGAACTTTTGAAGAAGTAAACGCCTTCCTTTTACAAATGGAGCAAAGTAGTGAGTTTGGTAAGATAAGGAAGCAAACGGAAGAATATTTTGAATTTGTCAGAACACAATGGGAAAGAAATTATCCACAGACATCTCAAGCAATTCAAGAACTTACTGGTTTGGATTTGAACAAACAAGTCACTGTCAATGTTACTCATCCAAGTTTGAGAAATGGTCAATACATGGGAAATGACACTATTGCGTGGGGACATCACGAGGAATGGGATAATTATTCTACAGTATATTTATGGCATGAAATTCTTCACTCATATCTGAATTATACAGATTTGAGTCATGCATTTATTCAATTAGTAACAGATAATGAATTACGTGTTCGACTAAATGAGGGAGAAACCTATCCACCTTTTGTAGGACATGAAAACCTTATTCCTTTGATGGATAAATTGTTGCCATATTGGCGTGTATACCTTGCTGAAACACCAGAAGGCAGAAAAAGAGACCTCCTTGCTTTTGAAGAAAGACTGAGGGTAATGCCTGATTTCCGAGAAAAACCTGAGGAGCCAAAAGAACGTCCTGAAACAAAAATCATCGAATAAATTCCACTTTCTAGTCGGGGACCAGGGAATTGAACCCTGTGCTTCTGCGTCCCGAACGCAGCGTTCT
>CAZUZF010000058.1:0-2778 GCA_964624955.1 uncultured Gammaproteobacteria bacterium | reverse complement strand
TCTTGAGGCATTTCTATTTTTTCAATTCTAAGCTTTTTGTTGAAGAGTTCGTTAACTTTGTCTGCTAAATCCTCCATTCTAATTTCTCCCGTGTCTCTTCCAATATTGTAAACTTCCCCGTTTCTACCTTCCAAAAATGTTTTAAAAAAACCAATCATTGCGTCGGTTACATAAGTAAAAGTCCTTGTTTGTAAACCCGGTATATGGATTGTTAATGGTTTTCTCACGAGTGCCTGGAAAAGAAACTTAGGTACAACTCGATCGTCATCTATTCTCATTCCCGGGCCATAAACGTTAAACGGACGAACCCACTTAACAGGGATTTGGTACGTTTTGTAATAACTTAGACACATTGTTTCACCTAGCCTTTTTGCTTCGTCGTAACAAGATCTGGGGCCTATGCATGAGACATTACCGTTATATGTCTCTTTTGTAGGGACCTCATCTTCACGAGGGTTACCATATATTTCACTGGATGAAAAAAATAAAAATGACTTAACTGAATTTTCTTTTGCATATTTCAAAAGGTGATGTAAGCCTAAAACCGTACAATTAATTGATTCTATTGGGTATTTACGGTAGTAAATTGGAGACGCTAGCCCTGCTGCATGAATGATATAATCTATCTTTTCTTTTTCAAATTTTCCTAAACCTTTAGCAATATCCATTTTTTGGAATGCTATATTTTTGTCAGCAACTTGAACTAGCAAATTTTTCTTACTTCCAGTAATGAAATTATCAATAGCAATTACCTTGCAAGGTAACTTGAATTGATATTTGTTTAAATATTGGAAAATCCCTATAAAATAAGAGCCAAGAAAACCAGCTGAACCACTGATTAAAATAGTTTTACCGCTAAGTTCTGAAAGATTCAAGCTATTTACTATTGTTTTAATATCTTCGGCAACAATTTTCATTATTCAATTAGCCTAAAATTTAAGCGATTACAAAATGGCTTGTGCGTATTTTAGAAACTGTAGTATATTTTACAATTAAAAGATAAATGAGCAAGGACGAAAAGAAAATCAAAAACGCATTAATTGTAATAGCAAGTTATTCTGCGTTCCGTATGCCCCTTTTAAAAGCATTTAAGTCGTTAAATATTAGCACGAGTTGTTTTGACAATCGCAAGACTATAATATTAGAGAAAGTTATTTTTGGTTTTTCTATTGTTTATCCTCCACTGTACAAATTTGCAGTGAATCACATTAACAGTAGGCTGCTGAAGCAGGTAGAAGTACTTAAACCAGATCTTGTTTTAGTTAGTAAAGGAGAAAACATTCTGCCCGCGTTTGTAGAAAAAATTTCGAAGAAAACAACAATAGTTAATTGGTTTACCGATTTATTCTCAGATTTTAAAAAAATAGAAGAATGGATAGCTGCATACCCCCTTTTTTTCACTCAAGATAGAACTGACATAAAAATCTATCGCAATAAAGGTCATAAAAATCTTTATTGCATACCTTACGCTGGTCCTATATTCGAAAATTTACCAAATAACAGACCACAAGATATTGTATTCATTGGTTCTTTTAGTAAGCAAAGAGAATATCTGTTCAATTACCTTCAACCATTGAAAATAAAAATATGGGGAGATAAAAAATGGGGCGGAAGCAAACTCAAAGAAAGTTATATGGGAAAGTGGTTGAGCCAACAGGAGGTTGGACAGGTTTTAAAAACGACTAAAATAGTTGTAAACCAACATCAAAATAGAGTTTTAAATATGCGAGTATACGAAGCAACAGCTGCTGCTGCCTTACTCATAACTGACTCTAGCCCGGATTTGAGGTATATGTTCAAGGTTGGAAAAGAAATTGTTTTATATAAAAATCCTGATGATCTTTTAGCAAAAGCAGAATTTTATTTGAAACATGATAAATTACGAAATAAAATCGCGAATGCAGGTTATCTAAAAACTAGAAACTATCATAATTATGTCGTTCGGATTCACAAGATGTTTTCAATAATTGATAAATATGTGCATTAACTAAAACCCCCATCCCATTTGTATCTTTGTTCACCAGCATTTTTATCAATTACCTTATCTTTAACAAATTTATTTAGATAAATTGCGGGGGATAATAGATATTTTAATGCAGGATATTTATAAACTTGCCAATTTACCCAAAATCTTAAAAAGTATTTTCTAGACGCATTTTTTTTAATAGTATTATAAATTAGCTGATTAACTTCCGGACCTCCAGATATATTATTTTGATGTATTACATGTTTATAAAGCATTAATCTACAAAACTTAATTATAGCGCCTGCCTTAAAAGCATTTATTAAAAAATTTGCATCACCTATTAGATCAGTAGGGATAAGACCGATTTTGGAAAGAGATTTTCTTCTTAGGATTAACGATAACCCATTACTTCTATACTTAAACAAGTCATCAATATTATTGCAAAAGTTTATTCTCGGAGGTATATATATATAATTTTTAAATTTAGTTCTTTCAAAATAGAAAATACCTCCACACTCAAGAATATCTATTTCGGGATATCTCTCCATTTTTTTTATAGCTTTGTTCATAGCCATTGAATAAATAACATCATCATCTGTTAAAAACTTGATGTATTTCCCCGTGGATAATAGGATTCCCTTGTTAACCCCATGGCTAGGGCTTATATCCGCCTCGTGAATATATTTGTCTATAAAACTATTATTTTTCTTAATGATTGTTAAAGTTTGCTTATTATTGCTTCCATCTATAACAATTAATTCATCTTCATGTTTCACCAGAGACCGAATTCTTTTTAGTGACTTCTCAAATAA
>CAZUZF010000057.1:0-2816 GCA_964624955.1 uncultured Gammaproteobacteria bacterium | reverse complement strand
TATTAAAAGATGTAATGTTATCTCAAAGTTTTGCAGATGTTCTAAGAAGAAGTATAATAAGACATGACAGTGACAAACTTGCAAAGGAAATTGTCAATATTATTGAAGGTCTTTTCTAATTTTTAAACTTCTTTAAAAATCTACAAAGATATATAATAATAAACAAATGTTTCTTAATTTACTCATTAAACCCCTTGATGATCTCTTAAATAAAATCACCATGTACAGACTTGTTCTGTACTACCTTATCTTTTTGTGGACTTTCGCATTTGTCTTAAGTTTTTTTGGTTTTCTCCCGTTTTCTTTTATTGAACTATTAATATCAACTACTTTAATAATTTCAGTTTGTTTTGTTTCTAACAAAGTTTTTGCAAAAATCTTTAATACATTTACAAATCTTGAATCAGTTTACATTTCAGCATTTATTTTAATCTTAATAATTACTCCTGCAAGAAACTCTCAAGAATATGTCTTTATAACTTTGGCCTCAATTATCGCCATGGCTTCTAAGTACATTTTAAATATTAATAAAAAACATATTTTCAATCCTGTTGCAATTTCTGTTTTGGTGACATATATTTTTTCAATAGGAGGAGCTAGCTGGTGGGTGGGAACAACTTCTATGTTAATTCCAGTACTATTTGGACTAATTGTTGTTAGAAAAATTCAAAGGTTTAGTTTAGTACTTAGCTTTTTAACTGTCTCAACAGCGGCAATTACAATATTTAGCCAGTTAAGTGGTTTTGACACAATCCCAATTTTAAAAAACACTCTTTTAGAATCCCCACTTTTATTTTTTGCCTTTATTATGCTAACAGAGCCTTCAACAACTCCTCCAAAAAGAATACTTCAAATTTATTATGGACTAATAGTTGGTATGTTTTTCTATCCTCAAATCCATATCTCAAACTTTTATTTCACCCCTGAAGCTGCACTTGTTTTAGGAAACATATTTTCGTACTTAGTTAGTCCTAAAGAAAAATTAATAGTCTATCTTAAGGAAAAAATTAAACTATCTTATGACACTTATGATTTTATTTTTAGTTTAAATTCCAACTTTTCCTTTACTCCTGGTCAATATTTAGAATGGACACTAGGCTTTAAAAACCCAGACAGCAGAGGAAACAGAAGGTATTTTACAATAGCTTCTTCTCCAACAGAAAAAAATCTTAGAATTGGTATTAAATTCTATCCCAATTCAAGTTCTTTTAAAAAGAATCTTTTTTTCCTAAAACCAGGAGACAAAATTATGGCAGGGAGCCTTTCTGGTGATTTTGTTTTGCCAAATAATACAAACAAAAAGCTTGTCTTTATTTTAGGAGGTATTGGCATTACTCCTTTTAGAAGTATTGTTAAATATTTATTGGATAAAAATATCAAATATCCAATTATTGCTTTTTATTCAAATAAAAAAAGTGAAGATATTGTATATAAAGATTTATTAGATGAAGCAGAAAAAAACTTGGGTATTAAAACAATTTATAATCTAACAGACTTAGAAAGCATTCCAAAAGACTGGAAAGGGGAAAAGGGAAGATTAAATGAAAATATAATTAAAAAATATGTACCAGATTATAGACAAAGAACTTTTTATCTCTCAGGTCCTCATGCAATGGTAGTTGGTTTTGAAGAGATACTTTATAAAATGGGAGTAAGTCCAGTAAATATTAAAAAAGACTTTTTCCCTGGTTACGTATAAGTAATTAATATTTAACTAAGATCGTCTAATTAAGATTTACGCCACGATATTGTTCTAAAATTGTTCCATATATGCGCTGAGGTATTTGCAAAAATACCTAATTTACGTTGAAGATACCAAAATCCAAATCCAAATACTCCTTGAGTAACGGGAAGTATATTAGTATCTATACCTTTAGGTAAAATTGCATCATCTGATTGAACATTGTGTCCTCCCGCAAAAAGAATTGAAGATAAAGCTCCTATTAATATCTCTCTTCTTGTCATACTAATACCACCCGTGCCCATTACAACATCTCCCATTGGGGATTCACTTGCTTCTTGTCGACTGACTAAATGCGAAGGAGCTCCCCTAAAAGTTACCTCTTCGATTATTGGGCCTACATACGTTCCTAAAAATTTAATATCTTCGGGATATTCTAAATTATCAATACAAGCTTGCTCATTAGCTGTTGTTCGACAATGTCGCTCCAGCATTTCTTGAGGTACAGAGCTTTGTGCTTTAAAGCCTGTAGATTTTTCTACGGTTTCATTCATCCAGACCTGAACTGGAATGCCTGCTTCAGCGAGCACAACTCCAATGCCAGCAGCTATACCTGCTCTTATGCAATTAATCATAAAACTACGACGCGAGAAGCGAGTAGTTGGATATAAATCATGGGATGAAACTCTTAGTCTTTCCATAAAGAGAGATTATAACAGACGAATAAAGGATAATCAAACTATAGGTTAATATTCAGTTTAGGTATTCAGTTGTTTTTATCCCAAGCTTTTTCGTAAAACAGCTGCTTTTTCAATAAGCTTTGCTATTGGTTTTTTTGTTTTTAATTTTTTATAAATCTTTTCAGATATTTCATGGTGCTGTTTTTCTTCTTTTGATAAAGGAACAAATTCTATGCCTAAATATTTCTCAATTTGTCTTACATCTTCTAAAATATCTTTTCCAAATTTTGTATTTTTGAAAAGATCCCCTAAAGTTTTTTTATTTAAAAATCCTCCTGCTTTTAACAAATCTGATTTTAAATTTATATAATATTTTTCAAGCAATTTAAGTTGTTTTTTGTTAAGACTACCTAAACCCCTTCCTGTTCCAATAAGTTCTGGGGGAATACCAATTG
>CAZUZF010000056.1:0-2900 GCA_964624955.1 uncultured Gammaproteobacteria bacterium | reverse complement strand
AGTCGATAGACGCTGTCACTCCAGTACCCCAAATGTTTGAGAATTGGAACCAGATTCGTGCCTCCATAGAAAAGTGGAGAAGTATTCTTCAACTCGTGCCTAACATCTCTTAGACTTTAACTGCCATAGTGGATTAAAAATTGTTAAAAGCCCAGGAAATATTACTTATTCTATGTAGGAAAGCCTTTGTCTTCTTGTTACTCTATAAGCGACAACGCTTTTCCATAAATCACTTACTTCATTATCTAAATTGTCAGCGGTTCTAAAAACATCACTAGTTCGCCATGCTTCACCAGGAATAGAATATTCTACAGCCAATAATCTTCTATCGTAAGCGAGAGGCTCCAATGTTCTAGCTAATGATGCATCTTTTTCAGCTTGATCCCTAGCTGGTTCTAAATCAATTATGTCATCAACGACACGCATAACTGTTTGATCAACTTGGCCTTCAGACATGCCTTTTCTCTCCAACCTCCCTTTAATATCTCTAACTTCTTCAAGCACTCTTACTAATTTCGTTCTATCTTCGATGCCAGTATAAGTAACGACAACACCAACATGTAGCATGCCCGAGGATAAAGGCTCTCCAGTTTCTGGACGCACTTGCTGTTTTGCAACTGCGTAACTATATGTACCTAATCCCGCTTGGGTAAGACCGTCTGCTACCGCTTGATAGAAGGATAAGTTACCTATGGGTATTAATTCATTTATTTGGATAGGGACAGGTCTTAGTCCTTCAAATGCATTGGTTGTTCCTCCATGTGTGGAGGGAGTAGCTCCTGGTTTATGTCCAGTTTTTCGCCTTTCGCTTGGAGGTGTCATGATTTGGAATTCTAACACAAGGTAGATTATTTTTCAACGAATAAAACGCTACTATTTCTTTTTAAAGAATTGAAGGTTTAGATTGATATAGTAGGCTAAATATGTACCCCAAATGTTTCGGAATTGGAATCAAATTCGTGCCTCGCTTGAACAATGGAGAAGTATTTTAAATCCCGAGATTAAACTAGCTTTCCAGCATAACTACCATTAGCGAGTAGAATCTGTAGGAGGTTCTGTAAATACTAACATTTGTTGTGTTTTGCGGTTTTCTCCTTCAAATTCCTGCAATCTTTCATATTGACCAATCATTTCACCCTCTATAGATGTAACAATTCCATTTTGCGTCCAGGCTATTTGTTGGCTGTTAATTTCTGCACCCCGTGGAATTTTGTTACCTTCCCAGGTTAATAAATGAACTTGCGTCAAAGAAACACGGAGCTGATGTAAAAAACTATTGAACGTAAATTTTGTAGCTCTTCCTGTTGGAGTTAAAGCGCCTAATCTTACCCATTTGCCATCTGCAGCCGCAGCCATAAGTTCACCATCGACTTCTGTTACCTGTTGGACTGTTATATCCGCATCAGGCGTGTGAAATACTACTGGCTCTTGTCGTTGACCTGTCGTTTCACTTTCTGCTTGCCTCAATCTTTGAATTCCAGCTAAATGTCTATCAAACTGAGAAGCTAATGTTTTCCTAGAGTTTCCTGCACCAACAACTGCTTGTTGAGCTGCACTAAAATCATCTAAAGTACCTGTTGTTCTAGCTCGAGAAATAGCAGAATGAGCATAAGCTCTTCGTTCACGTGGATTATGTGATTCTGGTCCAAAACTCATATGATTTGAGATTATATATTAAGTAAAGAAGTAAGTCAAACTATAAGACCTTGTACCCCAAATGTTTCAGAATTGGAACCAGATTCGTGGCTCGCTGGAACAATGGAAATCGTTACTTTATCCTAGCCATAATCCAGTCCTACAACTTAACTACCAGTAAAGAATAGAACCAACCATAATTCCAACCTATAGTTGATATATTTATTTTCATTTGCTATACTCCACCATTATGAATGAAAGATCCAATACAGAAAGAGCTGAAGCAGTAGCAAAATATACTGTAGAAATTCGTTCCCTAAACGAGGATGGTGCCATTAGATTAAGAACTGAAGGTTTGGCAATAGCACGAGGAATGGGCATTCCAGGCTTTATAGCTGTTTATAGTAGAACTGGTATGGAAGAGACTACGCAAGTTCAAGGAGCAGCAACCCCTCTTAATGTTGAGGTCGCAAGGGCAAAAATAAAAACTGTTTTAGCAGTTAGACGATCCTCAAGACTCCAAAGAGAAAGAATGATAGAAAAAGGTCAGACAAGAGAAGATTTCGGTGGTCAGTTGGGAAGTCTTTTTGGTGGAGGAATTGCTATTTTCTCAGATGAAGCAAAAACGGACTTCATCGGAGCAATGGCGTTTAGTGGAGGGACTCAAGAACAAGATGAGGAGATTTGTAGAAGAGCTGTTGAGAATACAGGCCTATATACAGATGTAGATCCAATCGTAGCCAAAGAGATCAGCAATGAGCAAACGAGCCCCCGACTAGAAACTTTTAAATTTGAAGGGGATTTTCTTGCGGTATCATATAAAGAGACAGAGCAAGTTTCTGAAGGCGTAGAGTGTGATGTTTATCAATTTGTTGATGACGATACTATGGACTTAGGGATAATTAGAGTTAAACCTGGTTTTAGTACGCCAAGACAAAAAGTTTTACATGGAGATAGAACAATTGAGGGATTTCTGTCGGGTAAAGGCACGCTTATTATTACTAATCCCGATAACGAGGTATCAACTTTTCCATTTGATGAAGACAGTATACACTTTCCAATAAAAGTAAAAATAGGCGAAATAATGCAGTGGCAAGCAGATCCAGGCTCCCCATTAGTTGCTTATGAAGTTTGTTTTCCTCCTTACCAAGACGATAGATATGAGAGAATCGTCTAGCTTGATTTAGCAACTTAAACTCCTTAAATCCTTGTACCGCGTAGGGGACTCGAACCCCTGATTCTCTGGCTGAAAACCAGATGTCCTG
>CAZUZF010000055.1:0-3020 GCA_964624955.1 uncultured Gammaproteobacteria bacterium | reverse complement strand
TTTTTCAAAGAGTTTAATCCTTTCAAACCTGTATATGCTCAAACAGTACCGTTTATTACAGAGTTTACTTATGATCTTTTGGGAAGATTAACAGCGGCGAAATACCCAAATAATGCAACTTATCAGTATACATTTGATAAAGCTGATAACAGGCTTATAGAAAACCTTAATGGAACAGCTAAAAACTTTACTTACAACCAGGATAGTCAGCTTCAGCAGGGAGGAGAACTAACATATTATTTTGACAATAACGGCAATCAAATAATGCGAACTCAAACAGGTTTACAGGAGAATCATAAATTTAAATATGACTTTGAGAATAGACTTATTCAATATGTCATGCCCAATAATAATACCCATAATTATAGATATGATGGTTTAGGTAATAGGCTTGAGAAAGAATTTTCAACTGCAATAACTAGATGGACCTACGATACTTCAGGCCCTCTTTCGAAACTAATGGTAACATCAACAGATAAATATCTGTGGGGATTAGACCTTATCAGTCAGGGAGGAGATGGTTCTTCTTTCAGACAATATCATCTTGAAGATGGGCTTGGTAATACCAGGTTTCTCACTAATGCAAGCGGAAGTAAAATAAAATCTTACGAATATGATCCTTATGGAAATATAACCAGGCAAAGTGGGATATATGAAACTCCATTCCAATTCCAGACAGAGCAATATGACGACCTACTTGGTTACTATTATCTTAGAGCAAGGTTCTATGATCCCGTAATTGGAAGATTTATAACAAAAGATCCTGTTAAAGGAAGAGTAATCACTCCACAAACACAAAACCCTTACACATATGGCATCAATAATCCAGTTAACAATACTGACCCATCAGGAAAGATTGTTGAAACTGCTTGGGATTTGGCAAACCTAGCTTATGATGTATCTACATTTGATCCATGTGATCCCTGGAGTTATATAAACACTGGAGCAGATGCTGTTTCCCTAGCAATACCTTTTGTACCTGCAGGGATTACAAAAGCTGTAAAAATAGCCAATACGGCAGAAAATTTAGGAAATATATCAGGTGGTAAAGCTACTGCCAATCAGGTGTTAGAGGGTGCTGAAAAATGGTTAGGGGAGGGATACTCTGAAATCGCGCCAGGAGTTTTCCGCTCAGCGGATGATACAAAACAATTTAGAATGACTGATAGTGATTTGCAACATAAAACTCCACATGCGAGCTTTGAATCCATTGGTCCAGACGGTAGAACAATTATTGAGAACTCACATGTAAAAATAATAGACCCCTAATGATATACTTGTGTTGTGTCAGATTCTTATTATGCGAAACTAACAAATTTTAACCTAAAAGATCAACATGTTAAGCATTATGTTGGTTTTCCTCTTGAAGTAGGTAAAGAAGGTAGAAGTTTACTGCCTAAACCAGATTTATTGATTATCGAATTAAAGTCAGACGGAGCTTATCTTACTCGATACAACAATAGAGGGGAATTTTGTGGAGAAACTTGGCATCAAGATAGAAAGCAGGCTGAACATCAAGCAAGATTTGAGTATGGCAATAAAATTGGAAAATGGAGAAAGATCCCTGCGGGAGTAACTGACCCCATTAGTTTTGTTATTTATTCAGGAGAGTAATTTTTTTGATACCCCGATCGGATTTGAACCGGCGAACTTTGGATGAGAGCCAAATATCCTAAGTTGCTGACGATTTGACGCATAGATATTTAGCAAAAAACTACTTGAGGCACTTTATATCTTAAAAAGATAAGAAACAGGTTATATTAAAATATTTATTATGTTATAATGGATTTTTATCACATGAAAATAAAGGAAGTTTTCCCTAGAATGTCAAAATTAAATGTAAGTGCAATTTTAGTAATTCTTCTTGTTTTTGCTGCATTTTCAATAGGAGTCTTATATACCAAAGTCTCCTACCTTGAAAAAAACCAGACAGCATCAATAGAATCTAGTTTGCCTTCAGATAATGGAGAGGAGCCTCAAGTACAAGTTAATATTAAAGATGTTGATATAGAAAATGAGCCCTTTATTGGAGATAAAGATGCTCCAGTTGTCATGGCTTACTGGCTTGATTACCAGTGTCCATTTTGCAAAAGGTTTGAAACAGAGACAATGCCAACTTTAATTGAAAATTACGTAAATACTGGAAAACTTAAAATTGTCTTTAAGGACTTTCAGTTTTTAGGAGAAGATTCAACAACTGCAGGACTTTTTGCAAATGCAATCTGGGAATTGTATCCACAAAGTTTTCAAGCATGGAATCAAGCAATGTATGAAAAACAGGATGATGAAAACGCAGGCTTTGGTAAAAAAGAGGACATAATAGCTTTAACAAGAACAATTTCTGGTATTGATGCCGATAAGGTTGCAAGTCTCGTGGAGAGTAAAGGACAGGCTTATCAGCAAGAGTTGAGTGAGGATAGCACCGAAGGAACCAAGTTTGGTGTAAGCGGAACCCCCGGGTTTGTAATAGGAGAAAGCAGTGTTACAGGAGCACAGCCTCTTTCGGTGTTTACCCAAATAATTGATGCGCTTTTACAAAAGTAGATAATCTTTAATGGGAAATCCTTTTATATTCTCAACTTTCCAAGTTTTTAAAAATCCTAAATATATCTTTATTTCAATTATCACCTTTGTTTTAGTGATTGCTTTTGCTGTTTATCTTCCTAATATTAATTTTCTCCGCCATATAGTAATTTCCGATAGCTTTTCTTCATCTGAGAAAATTGGAATTATTTCAAGTATTTTTGGTTCATTCCAAACAAACTTTACCTCTGTTTCGACAGTTACCATTATTTTGGTGGCATTTTTGTTTTCAATAAATCTTAGTTTTTTTACATATTTTTTCACTCGAGCTCTAAGACTAAGTAAGGAAGCAGGAATTAGTGTGTCAGGATTTATTCTCGGATTAATCGGAGTAGGCTGCGCATCATGCGGATCAGTAATCCTCACCTCATTTTTAGGTATAGGAGCAACAGCTGGTTTTATAGGAATACTCCCTTTAAAAGGAGCGGAATTTGGTC
>CAZUZF010000054.1:0-3369 GCA_964624955.1 uncultured Gammaproteobacteria bacterium | reverse complement strand
TCAAAAGGACCTTTTGTTGAAAAGTTTGAGGAAAAGTTTGCTAAATTTGTAGATAATCGTTATGGAATAGCTACAAACAGCGGAACAGCAGCTTTGCATTTGGCACTTGCTGCGATCAATATTGGCCCAGGAGATGAAGTAATTGTGCCTTCATACACCATGATCGCCGCGGCGTTACCCATTATATATCAAGGAGCTACTCCTGTTCTTGTGGATGTTGAACTCAATACTGGGAACATTGACACTAGTCTTGTGGAAGAAAGAATTACAAAAAAAACTCGAGCAATAATAATTGTGCACCTCAACGGTCATCCAGCTGATATGTCTTCCCTGCTTGCATTGGGCATAAAATACAATCTTCCTATTATCGAGGATGTCGCTGAAGCTCACGGTGCAGAATATAGGCTGAAAAATAATATTTTTAAAAAGGTAGGGTCACTTGGCAGCATCGGTTGTTTTTCGTTTTACGCAAATAAAATAGTTACTACGGGTGAAGGTGGAATGGTAGTTACAAATGAACGACAGCTGGCAGAAAAATTGAGATCTTTAAGGAACTTTGCGCGAAGCAAAAATAGACACTTTTATCACCGAGAAATCGCTTTTGCATATAGAATGAGCAATCTTCAAGCAGCGCTGGGACTAGCACAACTCGAGGAAGTAAATTTATATCTACAGAAAAAGGGCGAGATAGCTTCTCTTTATTTGCAAAAACTCGGGAAAATTACACTACTGACTTTACCTATACAAAAAGACTATGCTAGAAGGATTTATTGGCAATTTGAAATACAGCTTCCCTCGAGAACAATTCGTGATAGTCTTGCGATGTTTCTTGCAAGACATAGAATCGAAACCAGAACTTCTTTTATTCCACTTCATAAGCAACCGGCATTTTTAAAAAGAGGTTTTTTTAAAGGTCAACATTTTCCAGCTGCAGAAGATTTAAGTAATCGTGGATTATGCTTGCCTTCGGGACTTAAACTTAAGAAAAATCAGATAAATTATGTGTGTGGAATTATCCAAAAATTTGTAGATGAAAACAGCTAATTTGTATATCGTAGCAGGTAAAAATCCCTTAAGCGGAAAAACTGGATACGCTTCATACTCCAAAAATCTTTGTAAAACATTAAAAGGTATTGGAATTACTCCTAAAATTTTTTGTTTCGGGCCAAAAGATAAGATACAAAATACAGAAATTGGAAGATTATTTGTCATTTCATCAAAGCTTTTGTCTTATCCGCTATTTAAAAATCAGGAAATGGGTGCTTTGTCCATTCTTGCACCAAAACTTGCGCTTCTGATGAACAGAGAGCTGAGAAAAGATAAATCAGCCATAATTTGGGGTATTGGTCCATGGAGTTTGGCTGGTTCATTAACGAAATTGTTTTTCAAAAGTCAGGTATTTCTTGTTGCAGATTATTTTACGAGCATTAAACACGAATTTGAGGGGACTTTGTCGGCTATAAATGTAAGAGATTATGGCCTATCTACTAAGCTTAAATCTATGTTAATGTATATAACAGTTATACAACTTTATACTCTGCTTGAGCGCTTTTTACTTAAAAAAAGTGACAAAATAATTACCCATTACAAGTCAACTAGGTTGATTTTAATGAAGCAATTCGGAATTAAAAACCACAAATTCGCTCATCTTCCCTACTTTATCGAATCAAGAATAGAACCAGAGCCTAACAAAATTACTAACAAATTCCAGATAGTTTCTATTTCTCGCCAAGATGGAAGAAAAGGAATAAATTTCCTACTACATGCATTTAAAATCATGAATGACAAAGGGATAAAGTATTCAGCAGTTCTTGCTGGTGAGGGAAAAATGCTTGAGCCAAACAAAAAATTGGCAAAAATACTGAACTTGCGAAATGTAGGCTTCCCTGGCTTTATTAAGAATAAAGATGAACTTTTGAAAAACGCGACAATTTATGCTTTTTCTTCACTTGAAGAAGGAAGTTCTTCTATCTCTGTTTTGGAGGCGATGGCTTGTGGTCTTGCAATAGTATCAACCGATGTAGATGGCATATCTGAAGACATAGAAACTGGAGCTTCAGGACTTTTGGTTCCTCCAAAAAACCCCGCATCTTTGGCTAATGCACTTGAAAAGTTAATAACTAATCCAAAGCTTTTACGAAAATTAGGAAATGAGGCAAGAAGACAATTTGAAATGAAACACGATCCAGAGATTGCAAAAAATGAGATAAAAAAACTTTTACAGCCATTAACCCCTTAGTCCAAGTAAATTTCCATGCTTATTAGGATGTTTTAGGTAATCTTGCAAAAGACTCTTTGTAAATGGTTCAAGCCTATTTTGGTCTTCATTTATAATGAATAACCTGAATCCATAGGCATGCAAAAGCTTAATGTAGTCACCAGCTGATTTTTTTGCGTTATTAAGCCCATGTGGCCAGAACTCCGTAAATAAAGCCAAATGTTTATTTTTCATTAAAATATTACTCATTCCTTCAATTGCCGAATACTCCCCTCCTTCAATATCTATTTTTATTAGAGAAGTTTTGGGATATTTATCAATAAAAAAGTCGTCCAAGCTTATTCCTTCAGCTAATATTGTTTTTCTCCCAGAATTACCTACTGTACTATGATTACCTGCATTTATGGGATTAAGATATAGCTTCACTTTATGGGAGGTTTTAACAACAGCCTTATTTACTAATTCAACATTCATATAATTATTCTCTTTGATATTTTTTGAGAGAATTGCAAAATTGTTAGGTTCGGGTTCAAAAGCATATACTTTTCCCTTTTTCCCTACTTTTTGTGCTGCAATCAATGTGAAGTAGCCAATGTGGGCACCTATATCTAACACTATATCTCCTTTATGAATTTTTTCTTTTAATAGTTTTGTGGTAAAAGGTTCATACGTTCCAAGAATAGATAATCTCAAACTATCATCTCTATCAAGAAGCAATCGGTCTCGTCCAAGCTTTATATATGATGGCTTAAAGGTTCTGAGAAATAGATTCAATGAGTTTCTTACAATGTAAAATCTATTTAAATCATAACCTTTTAAAGGTTTTATCAAGGTTACTAATCTGCTAAATAGTGACATATAGTTATTTAGGTTTCTTTTCTAAAACCCAGATGAAATTAGGCATGAAAGGCTCAAGAAGATTTGAAACAAAACTAGGAACAAATTTTAATAACTTGTATTGCATTGAAGCAATAACCCATGTTTGAAAGCGAATTGCAAACTTTGAAGAAAGTCTTTTTAGCTCCCAAAATGATTTGTAATAACACTTAACAGGCTCTTTGGGTTTTAGAATTGCATATTTATTTGTGCCTGAAAGAAAACAAAGCCCGCCTGGCTTCAAAACTCTATATATTTCAGCAAACAATTTATCT
>CAZUZF010000053.1:0-3597 GCA_964624955.1 uncultured Gammaproteobacteria bacterium | reverse complement strand
TGCCCGCGAAGGCGGGGACTAGTTCATCGGTAGAACGCTGCGTTCGGGACGCAGAGGCACAGGGTTCAATTCCCTGGTCCCCGACCAGCAGGGATTTTGGTCTCTTTTATGAACCTATCAAATGGTTGATTAAGTTGATAGGAAGCCACAATCTTATCTTTAATTGTAAAGTTCAAGAATATTTTTCTAACCATAAAGTCTAGCTCCCTTAAAATCTTAGTTTCTCTTATCCTGACAGGCAATTCACTGAATAGTTCAAGGAATTGTGAATAACTAAGTATCGCCTTCTTATTAAGTTCCATCTCCTTTTTAATAGCTTCTAACTGGTCATCAGTTTCTTTTAATCTCTTGTCTAAGTCCTTTAGGTCCGTGCTAAACACCCCTTTTATATAGCTATCAGTCTCATCTCTTAACAGATCTTTCGTTTTCTCAATCTTATTATCCAGAGTTCTTCTTATTTGTTGTAAGGACCTTCTTCGGCTTTCAAGCTCTAACTCTTTATCTCTAATTACAGTTTTCATCTCATCCACATAATGGCCATAGACTGCTTTAGAGGTAAATTTATGATCTTCTAAGAAGTTGCAAACAAAATCAACTATGACATGGGCTCTAATTGACTTACCATAAAACTTACAGTCTGGATTATCACATCTGTAATAAAAGTAATTAGTCAGTCCTTTTTTATTTTGCTTGGGTGTTATGCCCGCTATCATATTCTCTTCACAATCCCCACAAGTTACTGCTCCTCTTAACAAATCTGCCTGGATCATGCCTTCTGCGCTGGCTCTAAGCCGATTCCTGAATGCTTTCTCCATGTTGCTGAATTTGTTAATTTTTAGGAAGTCATCTACAGTAACCATTGGCACAAATTCGTAAATCTCAGTTAAATCAACAAATTGTTCACCATATTTAAGTACTCCTGTGTAAAAAGGATCCTTAAACATCTCAGAGATTCTACTTCTGCCCCATTTATAGACTTCATGTTTATCTCCTGTTGAATCCACGGCTCTGGTAAAACCATTATCATTTAGGTACTTCATAACTACTTCTTGAGTTAATCCATCTAACCTCATTTTCCAGCCTGTTTTTAGCAGAGTAAAATTATCTCCGTCTGGTCTTAGAAACTTATTTATGTCTTTGTAGTAACCGTATTTAGTTCGACTCAGGTACTTTCCTTCCTCAATACTTCTTCTAATACCTCGTTTAACGTTATCACTTAACTGATCTGAATACTGTTTAGATAAAACAAAAGCAATTCCCAAAAGCATTTTCCCAGCTGTATTGTTTTGGAAGGTAAAGCTCACAAAATGGAGATCCTTTATTATTTGTTTGTCCAGTAAATCAATAATCTCCCCTGCATCTTTCATATTCCTAGCCAACCTATCTGGGTGCCACGCAATAATGCCTTCATACTTACCTTTTTTAATTTCCTCCACCATTTCCCTAAACTTTGGCCTTATGTCTGGTTCTTTAGCTGACTCAGCCTCTTTAATAACTTTTACTACCCTTAAGTCCATTTTCTGAGCCAATTCAGTACACTCCACTACTTGATCTCCTAAAGACCTAACCTGCCTTTCTTCGCTTTCAGTAGTTGATTTTCTAGCATAAATCACATACCTAAGTTGGGTAACATCTTGGATGGAATCTTGTCCTTGTAAACCTTGGAGAAGTTTAAGAAAATCTTGGGTCGTAAGCATACTTCAAAGAATTATACTCTAACAGATGGTGTATTTTGCTTTGTCTAAAATCTAATCCCTAACTTTAAGTTTTCTTTCTCACGCTCTTCTGCTGACATAACAGGTATATCTTTTCTACCATATTCCTCCTTTGTAGCTCTACCATTTAGTGCAACCCATTGGACAAATTTAACCTCACTAATTGATAGGTTTTCACCTTTATTTTGCTTCTCTACTATTCTTTCTAACTCTTTGGTGAACACATCTCCAATTAAAAGTGAATGGTAATTTTTACAAGCATCAATTCTTTCCGCAAATTCATCATATTCTTGGTATAGATCATAAGCTGTTGACTTAGGGATTTGAGCTTCAAGACAAGCCTTATGTAAGCTTAGACCATTTTTTAAGTAAGGCTCCAATTTGCGGAATATTAAATCAACTTCCTCATCAACTAAGGGTTTTTTACCAACTTTTACCATTTACTGTAATTATAGCTAAAAATGTCAATGTTATGATATTTTTATCTATAAGTTTTTTTTGAGAATTTGCTTTTGGTAACTGGTCTTGATATAAATAGCATAAGAGATGAGAATGAATCCACTTTTACAATATATACAAAAGCTTACTAAAAGGACTCTTTTAATAGTTCTAATTAGTTTTACTATTGGAGCATTAGTTTCTTCACTATTTTGGCAATACAAATTTAAGGATTCTCAATCCTCTTTAGATTACAAGAATTTTGAGATTAAAAACCTTGAAGATCAAATCTCCGTTTTAAGAGATGAAAGGTATGCAGCTGCAAACCCTTCACCAACCCCTACGCCTATTCCTTATGTTAAAAAAGAAAACTTAGATAGCCAGAATATTTACAGTTTAAGTTGTTATAATCCTTCAGAAGACAAGTCTTCACCATCATGGGTTAAAACCCTAGAAGAAAAATTAGAGTCGGAAGAGAAATTAGTCAACGCCTGCCTGAACGAAACATTAAACAAAATAGTCTTTATTTCTACTAAGGTAGCAGATAAAGGCGGTTTTGGTAGACCAGGAGTCAATGATTTTAAATTTGGTGTTTTCAATATCTCAGACAGTAAAATCGAAGTTTTAAGCGCTAGCCAAGGTAGTTATCTTGGAGGATCCTGCGGTACACTAAAAGCCTGGACTAAATCAGACAATATCTACTATGAATGTGGTGGCGGTGATGGACCTTGGGGAACAGTTCAAACTTACAGACTAAGTATACAAACCAAAGAAAAAGGTATTGTTGAAAATTGCTACACATTCGGCGATAAAACTTCATGTACAACTTATTGCCAATCGAGCTCGGATTGTAAGCAAGGATATATTTGTAATCTTGAGAAAAATAATTGCGTCCAATCTTGTAAAACTGACAAAGATTGCGTAAACAGTGCTTGTAAGCCATTAGGTCCTATATTAGCTTGTGTACAATAAAAGAGTTCAAGAGAATTTACCCTAATAATACCTACTTGTTGATGGAGTCCTCAGAAGTTCTACCTAAATCAATAACTTCGCCATTTGATCCTACTACTTGGTTATCTGCCAGGTTTTGTGCGGGTTGTTGATCCTGTTGATTTTGTTGATTATTGTTGCTATTTGTTGACTGACCATCATCAGCTTGTTGAGGCTGTGGATTATCGTTTTGAGAGGTTAAACTTGAAGCTAAATCAGTTAAATTATCTTTCTGAATTTTGTCATCCATAGTTGTTTCAAATTATAGCATAACTGGATAACTTTGAGCTGGAAATTGCTTTTCACCTTTATAATAGCTTTGGATCTCCGAATTAAATAAATCAACAATTTCTATATTGTTTGTAATATAATTAAGCAGTTCAAGTGAAGTCTCTGACTCCCGACTCAAACTTTGCTATACTGGATGGGTGAATATAAAAGCTGAGCTGGAATC
>CAZUZF010000052.1:0-3630 GCA_964624955.1 uncultured Gammaproteobacteria bacterium | reverse complement strand
CCCAGCTTGAAGGAGTTAAGGGAACATTGCAAATGCATTTGGTAAGGTTTATTGGGCTTTTGGATGCAGTTTTTAAATTTATTACCGCCACAATCGTTGTCTCCTTTGTGTTTCCTTTATTTGCGCCTTTAATTATAATTGCCACAATCCCCTCATATTTGGCTTGGGACAGATTTAGGGTTAAAACATGGCCCTTTTATGTTGAGAAAAAATCATTCATAGTCAGAGTTACCCAATATGTGAAAACCCTACTCTCTTCCGATTCAACTTCAAAAGAAGCTATTATTTTCCAAACTGGCCCTGTGCTTTTAAATAAAATCAAAAAAGAACAAAGCACGTATTACAAAGCCTTTGCAAAAACAAATGATCCCGCAATAATTTATATTTTGCTTACAAGGATACTTCAGTTTGGTGTTTTTGCCTTCACGCAGTACCTTAACCTATTAAAAGTTTTCCAAGGAGCGCTTGGAATTGGTCAATTTACACTTATATTCCAGCAGTCTTTAAATCTTACCCTAAGCTCAGAGGAAATATTAAATATGTATTCCAGTATTTCAGCCAGAAACAAATATCTTGATAAGTTTTTTGACTTTTTGGCTACAGAGAAAATTATCAGCTCACCTTTGGATCCTAAAGTAATACCTGATAAGCCAAAACCTCAGATAATAGAATTTAAAAACGTTTCATTTAGATATCCTAAAACTGAAAGAGATATTTTGAAAAACTTCAATTTAACTATTCAAAGCGGTGAAAAGATTGCCCTTGTGGGAGAAAACGGAGCCGGAAAAACAACAATAATTAAACTTCTTTTAAGGTTTTATGATGTAACCGAGGGTGAAATTCTCATTAACGGAATAAACATAAAGGATATAAAACTTGAAGATTGGCATAAAGAAATAGGTGCTTTGTTTCAAGACTTTATTAAATATCAATTTACTTTTTCGGAAAATGTATATTTTGGAGATTTAACCAAAGAAAGAAAAGAAAAACTACTCAAAAATGCAATTAAACAGTCCGGCGCAGACAGTTTTCTTGATACTTTACCAAAACGCTTTGACCAGGTTTTGGGAAAAATGTTTGATGACGGAATAGATTTATCTGGAGGACAATGGCAAAAACTTGCCCTAGCAAGAGCTTTTTACAGAAATGCTCCAATCCTTGTCTTAGATGAACCGACTAGCGCAATTGATGCCAAGGCCGAATTTGAAATCTTTGAAAGAGTACAAAACCTACAAAAAGATAAAACAGTAATAATAATCTCTCATCGCTTCTCAACCGTAAGAAATGCTGACCGTATTTTAGTTTTAGATGAAGGGAAGATTATTGAAGAAGGAAATCACGAAAAATTATTAAGTCAGAAAGGATTATACGCAGAGTTATTCAATATCCAGGCACAGGGATATAAATAAAGTTTGATTAAGGCTTTTGCTATGATCTTTATATGATTAACTGTACTTTTGAAAATGGTGATAAAGCTCTACTTCGCCACGTGGTTATAGATACAATCGTATTAAAAGATAAAGAAGATATCCAAGTGTACATAAAGCAGCATAAATAATTTAAAATATTTCATCTTTGAACAAAACTTAACCTATAGTTGAATAGGCGTATCTATTCTGCTAAAATCTCGCCATGCTAGAAGCAAGAGAGTTTGGAATTAGAGATTCTTTAGGATACGAGATTGCAGATGATGAGCTTGATCCAAGAACTCAGGAAATGGCAGAAGTTTTATCTCTATTACGGCAAAACCCGGTTGTTATCTTAACTACTGAAACTAATCAAGATGGTAAGTCAACTTTTGCAAGAATACTTAGACATAAGCTTTTAACCCAAGAACAAACAGACCAAGATTTTCCTGATTGTGTCTATACAAGGGTTGAAGAGATTGAGCTGGGATACGTTGAGTCAAGAAGACAGGACAGATTTAATACTTTAGACAGATTTTCCTACAGAGATTTAAGAAGATTACGAGGTCTTATTATTTTTGACGAATTTTATCCTGAATATTTACCCCTTGCACTAACTTTTAGTCAAGCAAGATTACTTTTGATTGTACAGCCTACTTTTTTGCATGGACCACCATTTGACGACGCGGAGCATCAGCAATTAGATAGATGGGCACAAGATTCACAAGTTCCAATTTACGCACTTGGAAGGCATAGATCAAGGGGAAAACCAACTCAATAACAATTACTAACATCATCCATTTTTAGAGCAAAGATTACCCCAAAATTGACAACCTAAAAGTACGTGTTATAATTCCGCCATATTTTAAAATGGGCATAAATGAGGGAGATCGCAAGATAAATATTGCCGTAGCGGGCGGACCATGTACCGGTAAATCAACTCTTGCAGCATTACTTGTCTACCGTTTAAAAATGGATGGATATGACTACGATTCTATTGGAGAAGAGTATAGAAGGCTTAAAACTGAATTTGGACAATTTGAGAGCTCAGCTGAAAGATGCTATATGTGGATGCAACAGGAAAGAGAAGAATTACGTTCTAATGCAAAAGATGGGTTTATAACAGATACACCACTTTTTCATTTATATGTCTCTGCTCGTATGTATGCGGTTACGTAAAAAGATAGAATGATAGTAAGAGAATTATGGAGAAGATCAGCTGATGCCACAGAAAGATATGGAATAATTGCCGTAGCAGAGAATCCACGTGAATTTGGTTATACAACTGACCAGGTACGATCAGCCGGACCTGATAGTTCTACTAGGCGACATTCTCTAATTAGGAGTTATGTTGAGCATCATTTTCCTGAAAGATTAGTCTTAGTAGGAGGTCTTCCTGAGGAAAGAGCTGAGCAAGTTCTTTTCAGAGCAGATCAAATAAGAGGTCACTCTGTTTCTCAAGCCTCAGAGCCTCAACCTCAAGCTCATCTTAACTCAGGTTCATAAAATCATATTAAACTTTACTGACTGCAATATTATTTGCATTATCTACTGAAATTAGAATCTTATCCCCCCTTTTAATTTCATCTTTTAACATTTTCTGGGCTATTAAATCTTCAATGTTATCCTGAATAAACCTTCTTAATGGCCTTGCTCCGAAATCCTTATCAAACCCCTCTGTTGCTATTTTTGCAATCACTTTTTCATCAAAAGAAACTGTTATGTCTTTTGTTTTTAGATTTGCACTAAATTCAGCTAGAAGTAATTTTACAACTTCCTGTATCTGAACATTATCTAATGGTTTAAAGACAATAATTGCATCAAATCTGTTTAAGAGTTCTGGCTTAAATATTCCTTTAGTTTGTAGGTATTCTAAAAGCTGGTTATAAAAGTTTCCATCTACTTTTACACCTTTGCCTATTTGTTCTCTAATATATTCTGAAGCTGCGTTTGAAGTTGCTATAATAATTGAGTTTATAAAGGAAACTGTCTTTCCTTTATTATCAGTTAATCTTCCATCGTCAAATACTTGTAAGAACAAATCTAGAATTTTTTGATCTGCCTTTTCAAATTCATCAAGAAGAACTAATGAATATGGATTATCATATATAGCTTCTGTTAGTTGTCCTTTTTCATCTCCTTGGCCTGGTGCTGCACCCAAAAGCCTTTTTTCTCCATCACTACCTGCAAATTCGCTCATATCAAGCCTTATCATTTTCTTATC
>CAZUZF010000051.1:0-3711 GCA_964624955.1 uncultured Gammaproteobacteria bacterium | reverse complement strand
ATTAATATCTTTGGAAAACTTAACGGAAATATAATACTACCTGATTTTACAGCTGCATCTTGTAGCGATTGCGGAATGAATTTGGTTGCAACAAATTCTGCAACGGTTGTTAACAATGTTGACTCTTTTGCAAACTCTGGTGGAAACACAATCAATGGAAACGGGAGCATTGTCTCTGGAGATGCAGCTTCTATTGTCAATAATTTAAATTTGGTAAATGCAAACTTTGTTAATACTGCTATTTATGGACTTTTTATTAACCTATTTGGCAACTGGCTTGGAGATTTTATAGGCTGGGGCGGATTTGGTCCAGCTGGAGGAGGAACAAGTCTTTTCTTCTATACCCTAGGTCCTCTTTTACAGGGAGGATCAACCAATTGTCCAATTTGTACTGGAGATTTAAGTATCTATAACAGTGCATATGTTGAAAATAACATTAATTCTTTTGCAAACAGTGGTGGAAACACTATTAATGGAAATGGAAGTATAGAAAGCGGAAATGCTTATAGCGTGGTTTCTTTAATAAATTTTGTAAATGCCAATTTTATTAACTCTGTAGGGTTTTTTGGCTTTTTGAATATCTTTGGTGATTGGGAGGGAGATATCGGAGGAAAAAGCGAGTTTGATGCTTTAAATGCAAAAACAGAGGATAATAATAACAGCAGTGACAGCAGCAACAATGATAATAACGAAAACGCAGGAGGGGAACAAAGACAAGAAGAAGGAGGGCTTCTAACTGTTGAGCAAACAAATAATGTAGGCGAATACGTCCTTCCTGGTGATACTGTAACCTTTTTTGTAAAAATCAAAAATTCTGGAGAGGGAAAAGTTTATGGAACAAAACTAAAGCTTTTCTTGGTTAAAGATGGAGTAAATATGGGTGGAGGCTTATTTGAAATTGGTGATATAGAAGGTGGAAAAGCTGTAAGACTTTCAACCGGCCTTGTTCTATCTAAAAAAGCAATCCCCGGTGAATATTTTGCGGTTGCTTTGGCCGAAGGTACTGTTGGGCATGATAACCATACGGTTTCAGGACAGGCTCAAAGCAGTTTCAAAATTATGGGAAATCTTTATCAGGCAACGTTATCTACCAATACCCAAAATCCACCAGAAGTTTTAGGGTCTAAAAACTTTGATACTGGAACAGTAGGACAAACAAGGGAACAAATATTATTTTTCCTATTAGTTCTGACAATTGCTGCATATAGCAGTTTGAGGGTTGCAAGAAAAAGACAATATTTGCAAGAACTTTTTGCCCAAGGAGTACCGTTTAAGGTTAGGCTTAATACTTTGAGGATGTTTCTTCTTTAATCTTTTTTAATCTTAATCTTAAAATAGATTTGGAAACACTGTTGACACTACAAAAAATAAGGCTGTAATAGAAATACCTATTAAAGTTAAAAGTACTACTATATTCATGATTTTATTATTTGCATATTCTCCCAAAATCTTTTTATCGTTCGATAAAAGATAAAGAAATACAAAGATTGGGATAAGTAAAACCGCATTGATAGCCTGGGAAACTACCAAGATAGTAAGAAGTGGTAAAAACGGCAAAACTACCAAAAGTCCTCCCAAGATAAGAACAGCTGCAAATAAACCGTAAAATTCTGGAGCTTGTTTAAAACTATAATTTAAACCCGATTCCATGCCAAAAGCCTCTGTTATAACATAAGAAGTAGATATAGGGACAATTGCAGCACCTAAAAGCGATGCATTTAATAGTCCAAATCCAAAAAGAATGGTGGCAAAATCACCAAAAAAGGGTTTCAGAGCAATTGCAGCATCTTTCGCGTCACTAATTGGGATACCATTGGCAAATAAAACTCCAGCAGTTGTTATGATTATAAAAAAAGCAATTAAGTTTGTAATAAAACTTCCCAAGAAAACATCCCCTCTTTCAATTTTTAAATCCTCTTTGGTAAGTTTTTTATCAACGATATATCCTTGGATAAAAAATTGTCCCCAAGGAGTAATAGTTGTTCCAATTAAGGCCATAAGCGTTAGAATATAGCCTTTGTCAAACTGAATATGGGGGATAACCAGGCTTGAGAATGCTAGTCCCCAATCCGGCTTTAACTCTATTGCGGAGATTGCATAAGAGATATAGAAAAAAGAAAAAAGCAAAAATATTCTCTCCAAGCGTTTAAAATTTCCTTTTGTAACCAAAATAAACATGGTAAGAACCGCAATTGGAACTGAAATGAATTTAGAAACATTAAAAATTTCAAGCGCTGCTGCAATACCGGCAAATTCAGCGGCAATTGTGCCAAGGTTTGCGATAAACAAAACTCCCATTATAAAAGCAGTCCATCTAATGCCAAACTTCTCCCGAATTAAAGAAGCAAGGCCTTTGCCAGTAACCAGGCCCATTCTTGCACCTATTTCTTGGGTAATTGAGAGGGCAAGGGTTGTTAAAATAAGGACCCATAAAAGTGAATATCCAAAATTTGCTCCAGCGACTGAGTAGGTAGTAATACCACCTGCATCATTATCAGCAGAGGCGGCAATAATTCCTGGCCCCATAATAGCCAAAATTGGAAGTATGGCAATAATTTTTCTTTTAAATAAGTTCATCTACCCTTGTTCTTTCTTCTATTTTTTCCAAAATATTATCAATTTTGACAACTCCTATAGGTTTTTTATCTTTATCAACAACTGGCAAGATTCTTAAGTTATATTTACTAAACAAAGTTATCAAATCATTGACATTAACTTGGGGATAAACAAATTTTCGCTCGATAACTATATCTTTAAGTTGGGCCAGTGAGTCGCTATCTAAAATATCCTTGGTATAGATAATCCCCAAAAATCTTTCATTTCCGTTTGTAATAACAATTGCTTCAGGTTTTGGTTTTTCTGCAAAAAGATCGTTATAGGCCTCCTTGACAGTTAAATCTCCATCAAATTTCCAAAAGGTCGTTCTCATCATTCCTCCTGCAGTTTCTGTGCCAAAGTCCAAAAGTCGTTCAACTTTTTGGGCTCTTTCCTGGCCAATTAGATTTAAAATCTCTCTTATTCTAAGCGGATTTACTTTATAAAAAAGTCCTGCAATCGAAGCAACATGCATTTTGGCAACAACCCTCCCTAAAACTGAAGCTTTTAATCCTTCCAAAATTGCCTCTCTTGTTCTGATATCGGTTTCCTCAATTGCTTTGGCAGCGCGTTTGGGATCCAAAACTTCAACAACAGATACCCTTTCTTTACTCCCCAAATTTTCCAAAATGTCGGCAATCTCACTTGGATGAAGTTTGTTTACTCTATTTTGAGATAAACTTATCTTTACATTTCCAGTTTGGTAGTCAAACGCCTCAATCATTTGCCAAGGGATAATCTTTGGCTCTATTTTGACAAATTTATCCAGTCCCAATCTTCTGAATATTGCCGCTACCCCAATATCTATTCCAATTACTTTTAGTTGTCCGTTTGCTTCCAAGGCTACATCATTAACCCTAACCAGTCTTTTATCATCAATATCAATTACCTGTTTATCCAACAAATCCTCATTTAAGTAAAAGTCCCTTTCGTCGTAGGGAAGAAAGGGACCTTTGGTGGAGGTAAGAACTGCTCCAAAGCTTCTAATGGTAATATTAGAGGGAGAAATGGTTAGTTTTTTACCATTTTTTTTTATAACCACCTTGGAAACCGATGGAGTTGGAGAGCTTTCAAGCACGGCAAAATCAACCATCTTGCCAAAGATTTTTCGCTCAA
>CAZUZF010000050.1:0-4033 GCA_964624955.1 uncultured Gammaproteobacteria bacterium | reverse complement strand
GGAGAGCTTTCAAGCACGGCAAAATCAACCATCTTGCCAAAGATTTTTCGCTCAAAAAAGACATTTTTGTTAAGTAGATTACTTAAATAAACCACTGCCCTTTAATTGTAGTTTTTACTTTTAGAGCGTGTCAACCCCCTAAATTTATCCTTCTATTTAGAGCTTGACAATCTAGCAATCAATATGATAAAGTGCTAATACATTTGCTTATGGAAAGAATAATACCCATAATTCCAATAAGGGATGGAATAATCTTTCCCTACACAGACTCAGTTTTAACTTTTGGCAGACCCAAAAGCTTGGCAGCCTTGGAATCTTCATTTAACAGTGAAAGAATTGTTGGGTTTGTGCTGCAAAAAAATGCAAGGCTAAACGAACCTTCTTCTTCTGACCTATATACTGTCGGAACTCTTTCCCATATAGAGAGAATGATTAAAAGTGACGGCGAGATAAACGCGCAGGTTAAAGGCCTTACAAGGATAAAAATTTTGGAATACGTTCAAGACGCTCCATTTTTAATGGCAAGGGTAAAAGAGGTTGAAGATGCAATAGTTGATACGCCTGAAATTAAAGCTTTGACAAATCATCTCATCAATGAATTCAGACGTGCTGTAAATTTGGGAAAGTTTGTTGACTTTTTGGTCTTTATGAATGTGATGAGTGACAACTCTCCCAATCAGCTTTCCGACCTTGTAGCTTCAGTACTTGATATTAAACCAACTGAGAAACAGGAATTTTTGGAAGAAACTGATGTCAGAAAAAGACTGGAGAGAATTATTGAGGTTTTGGCAAAAGAAATAAAGGTATTGGAGCTTGAGAAAAAAATTGCATCTAAAACACAGGAAAGGTTTGAAAAGGGTGCAAGAGAAGTAATGCTAAGGGAGCGTCTTAAAACCATTGAAAAAGAACTAGGCGAGAGCGATGAGGATAGCGAGATAAGAGAGTTATATGAAAAACTAAAGAAAGCAAAAATGCCCCAGGAGACGGAAGAAAAAGCAAAAAAAGAAATTAAAAAGCTCTCCCAAATGAACCAGTTTAATCCTGAATCTGGTTATATCAGAAACTATTTGGATTGGCTTTTGGACCTTCCCTGGAGCATGGAGAGCAAAAATAACGTTGATATAAAGCAAGCTGAAAAAATATTAGATGAAGACCATTTTGGATTAGAAAAAGTAAAGGAAAGAATTACAGAATATCTTGCAGTCCATAAACTCGCAGGGAAAATGAAAGGGCCCATTCTTTGTTTTGTAGGGCCTCCAGGTGTTGGAAAAACTTCTATTGGTAAATCTATTGCAAGAGCCTTGGGTAGAAAGTTTGTCAAAGTATCTTTAGGTGGAATTAGAGATGAAGCTGAAATAAGAGGACACAGAAGAACCTATGTAGGAGCACTGCCTGGTAGAATTATCCAGGGGGTAAAAGACGCAAACACCAAAAATCCTGTTTTTATGCTTGATGAGATAGATAAAGTAGGAACGGATTTCAGAGGTGATCCTTCATCTGCGCTTTTGGAGGCTTTGGATCCAGAGCAAAACCACGCATTTTCAGATCATTATTTGGAAGTTGCCTTTGATCTTTCTGATGTAATGTTTATCACAACAGCAAACATACTTGATACAATTCCACCTGCACTTAGAGACAGGCTTGAGGTAATTCCTTTTGCAGGTTACACACAAGAGGAAAAATTTAGAATAATCAAAGGCTTTTTGCTTAAAAAACAAATGGAAGCACACGGTCTAAAACCAACTAATATTGAATTAACTGATAAGGCAATCAAGTTTATAATCGAACACTACACAAGGGAAGCAGGTGTTAGAAGCCTGGAGCGTCAAATTGCAGCTCTGTTTAGAAAAATTGCAAAGCAAGTTGCTGAAGGCAAAAAAGAAAAAGTTACGGTTACTGAAAAAAACGTACCTAAGTTTTTGGGGCCCATTAAAATTCTTTCAACTTTGATTGAGAAAAAAGACGAGGTGGGTATGTCAACAGGTCTTGCCTGGACAGAAGCAGGCGGAGACGTACTCTTTATAGAAGTGGCCCTAATGCCCGGTAAAGGACAGCTCATTTTAACAGGTCAGCTTGGGGATGTTATGAAGGAAAGCTGCCAGGCTGCAATGAGTTATATCAGAGCAAGGGCAAAAGCTTTGGGGCTTGATGAAAAATTCTATCAAAAAACTGACGTCCATGTTCACGTTCCGGAAGGGGCTGTTCCAAAAGACGGACCCTCAGCCGGCCTTGCCATTGCAACAGCAATTACATCAGCACTGACTAAAACACCTGTAAAAAGAATTGTAGGAATGACAGGAGAGGTAACCTTGCGAGGAAGAGCTTTGGAAATTGGCGGAGTAAAAGAAAAAGTAATTGCAGCTCACCGTGCCGGTCTTAAAACAGTTATACTTCCAAAAGACAATAAAAAAGATTTAGAAGACGTACCAAAAGAAGTAATTAAAGACCTTAAGTTTATGTTTGTAAACCATATGGATGAAGTATTGGATATTGCTTTCACAAAGCCTTTACAAAGAAAAGCAACAAGCACATACCAACCAAGACCACTTTTACATACAGCTCCTCCTCAGGTTGACTAGTTACAAGCCAATAAAGGGTGTATATTAAAGTCATGTCAGCTTAGGATATGGTTTAGTTTGCAATTTAACCTCTAAAAATTATAAAATTTGACCATGAATAGACTAATTGAGGCTGGAATAAGTTTTGGTATAGATAAGCCTTTTGTGATAAACAACATGGTTTTAAAAGCCAAAGGTGAAAAACTAATGCCAAAAAGATTACCCAAGGGTGAGGTTCCTCTTCATGAGGGAATACATGCTGCTTTGGGAGAAACAAAAAGAACAACTATTATTCCCAGTGGTAATGCTTGGGGTGAGACAGAACCCGATGGGGAACCTAATCCCATTGCAGCAGTTGCGCCCCACGCTGTTTTAGGCCCGAGGGGAACGTCAGAAGATTTACGTATCGTTTGGGCAATGGGTTATAATCCTGATTCATTGATTGGCCCAGCAAGAATGGCCGCAGCCGCCAAAAAAGATGAGATTAATGCAATAGCAGTTGGATTAGAAGATGAAGGAACATTAAATGCATCGGATATACAAAGAGTAATTTTTGAGTACAAAATGCCTAAGTTTGAAACTGCAACAGTGTCTATAGAAGATCTAAGCGGAGAGAAGCAGGAGATTAGAGGGGTAGAGGTAAGAGACAATATCGTTATGCTTCCTAACGTTTGGTACGACGTTTCAAGTAATACAAACAAACCCTTAATTCATTAATAAATGAAAGTTATTGATTTTATCCTTATCATTGGGAAATTAAAAACCCTAAAAAGAACAGGTTGGGTTAGAAATAAAATACCAAACCCCGAATCGGTTGCCGACCACTCCTTTAGAGTAGCAATTCTTGCAATGGTTTTGGCTCCAAAACTTGGGGTAGACAGGGAAAAATCAATTAAAATGGCCCTTGTTCATGATATAGGAGAAGCAGAAATTGGAGATATAGTTACAATTAAGGGAAATAAAACTTTAAATAATGTTTCTTTTAAGATAAAGAAAGAAACAAAGGCTATAGAAAACATCTTTAGTCTTATTAAAGGTAAGGAATATATTGAGCTTTTCAAAGAATATAAAGAGAATAAAACCAAAGTTGCTAAATTTGTAAAGCAGTTAGATAAACTAGAAAGAGCAATCCAAGCTTATGAATATGAAAAAGAGCACAAAATAAATTTAGATGAGTTTTTTGAAAATGCAAAGACAATTATTAAAGATAGGTTTTTACTAGAACTTCTCTCCAAATTAGAGGCTAACCGAGACTAATGGAAGCATTTGCAAGTCTGTTCGGTCCATCCACATGTGGTTTTATCCCCAAAACCTTAAAACGTCTTTCAATTTCATCAACTGTTACCATTCCCATTCTTAATTCAAGAAGCGTCGGTAGGGGGTCTCCCAAAAGTCTAGCATCATCAACAGTCAGGTCGTATACTGCTTCAGTTTTTGTAAGATTACTAAATCTACGCAAACGTAATGTAGCACCC
>CAZUZF010000049.1:0-4070 GCA_964624955.1 uncultured Gammaproteobacteria bacterium | reverse complement strand
ACCGGTTTTTCGTTGGCCAGTTAAGCGAGTTTAGAAAGTTTGCAAAATCAATCATGGAGTATTTATTTGGTTTTTCCCATGAAGCTTTAACAAAATAGTCTCCCTCTGTTGCAAGTCTAATTAGTGGAATTACATGGTATTTAGAAGCTTCATCCATAAATTTTTGCCACTTATCAATGTTTCTATCAGATACTTTAATAGGGATAGTTACATAACCCCAATCTCCACCTGATGAGTTAATTAAATGTGCTGCTTCTGAAATTTCCTCAGGAAAAAGAATATGAATACCATATTTATTATTTGCACTAGATAAAGGATCATAAATAGCAAAGGAAGTATTAACAAAAAACGAAAATATAAAAAATATGGGTAAAACACTTAGTAGTTTTTTCAAATCCTTACTATTTTACAATAAATAGAGATATGAGCCAAACTAGCAAAGCTAATTGCTTAAGCTATCCTTAAGTCATATAATCCATCCCTATATGACAAGACGCGAAGGAATGCCCAGAAGAAATAGGACAGTTGATCTAATGCTTGGTAGGAGTAAGTATCCAGAAGATAAAAGGCCAACTAGATTTGTAAGTAAACTACTGCATGGAAATCAATATAAATTCATTGGTCCTGCGAGAGGCTTAGACCTTGCTGTTGAATTAGCTACGGCAAGAGGTTTTTGGAATGCTGTTTTGCAGGAGCGGACAGAAAGATTTGTAACTTCTTTTGGCATGCTTTATGGCGAAAATTATTTACAAGCTGCATTTAAAATTAAATTTAACGATCCATCGGATGAAGCTCAAGAAGTGTTATATGATACTACGCTTCAAGCTTATAGAAGACTAGGAAAACGAGCTGGGCGATTTTTTCTTAAATCTTATCCCAAAATGGTTGAGCTTGGTCAAGATCCAGAGCAATATTTAGCGCGTGTAGAAACAGCAAAAGATGCAGGAGGAAGTTTGTTTGCTGCAAGATTCGCAAGACATTTGCCTGAGGTCATTGAGGCGGGCGGAAATCAAGATGAGTATGGAGCAGCAGCGCTTACCGTAAGACATGAAGGATCATATAAATTGTCTTCCATGTTTATGTCGCTTGCTCCAGAAATGGCAACAGAAGGTGAGGGAAGTATGTATGATTACGCAGCTCGAGTTGAAGACAGTATTAATACAGTTGGACCCGAACTAACCTCTTGGGCAATGCCAGCATACGTCTATCTTCAACACCGCGCAGGACGAAGTAGTCAACAAACTCAAGATGATCTTGCAAGCATTAGAGATGAGCACGGAGAAAAAGCCTCGCTTTGGTATGTGGCGGGTCTAAGACGAATAGGAGAAGCTTTACCAGCAACTTTTCCTAGGATTAGACATCATTATCATAACTTATTTCCTAATGATGTGCCTCCTACACCACAAACTCTCGATATATATAGAAAATCTTTTCTAGAAGTGTTTACTCAACTTGGAGTTACAGCGGCATCGTTCTATGCGCGTACTGTGGAATTCACAGACCCTGCCGCATATAAAGATTCTGTTATATATGTACAAAGTGTACTTGGAAAAGCTCTTTTTGATAAAGCGTTATGGGCAATAATTAAATCATCAAATTCTATTAGATCTGAGGATGATGCTGTTTCTGCATGGATTATTTTTAACCACCTAGTTGGTAAATATAGGAGACACTCTACGGAGAATTTTTTAGGGATATTAAACTACGCAATTAAAGCAATCAATAATGAGGGACGCGGGTTTGGTATTCTTCCCCGACCTGGTTATACTAGTTCTGGATACAAAGAAAGATATGCCACTGATGAAAAAAATACGCATACACATACACATGAAGGGGAAACAGCATTATATAATAGATGGTGTTTTTATAAGTCAGGACCTAGCGTAGATACCAGTAGATAGTAATCTGCTCCTATCCTTTTCCTCTAAAACCAGTTCTCCATATTCAATTTGTTCTTTTAAAAGGTCAAGGTAGTCTTCCAGCATATTGGCAAGCATTAATGATGAAGAAGAAATCGCGTATGCGTTAACAATTACGAATAGGGGATTTGGGCTTAAGATTTTTTTGCAGTTTTCAAGCAATATTGGAAAGCTTTTATTAAAATCCCAGATCTCTCCATTTGGTCCATGTCCGTAAACAGGAGGATCCATGATTATTGCGTCATACATGTTTTCTCTTCGTCCTTCTCTTTTGGTAAATTCAACTGCGTCATCTAAAATCCATCTGATTGGTTTATCAGAAAGATTACTAAGTGTCTGGTTTTCCCTTGCCCAGGAAGAGGAATCACTTTATAGTTTGCGCTGTCATCTAAGAATTTCTGCCATTTCTCAATGTTTCTATCAGAAATCCTAATTGGTATTGTAACGTATCCCCATTCACCACCACTTGAATTAACAAGGTGAGCTGCTTCTGATATTTCTTCAGGAAATAGAATGTGAATGCCGTATTTATTGTTTTGAGTGGACAGGGGATCATAGATTGCAAAAGAGGATTTGGGGAAAAGAAGCATGACAGAGATTAAAAATAAAAAGAGAAGTAGATTTTTCATTGAGCTTTTATTTTACATCAATCAGAAATAAGTAGCTACTTAAATAGAAGTCTGGGGTCTATTTTTAACAAGATATGCTAGTGCACCTGCACCTGCATATAAGCTTACTCGTTCTGCTTTGAAATCCGCATTATGAGTATTGTAGACTAATGGAATTGTTAAGTCAGTTGAGGGTGGGTAAAGTTGAGGGACAAATACACCGTACGCTCCTGGATCTCTTTCAAGACATGCACAATTTCCGAAAGTTTGCACCCTAAACATTCCGTTTGTATTGGCTTGTGAACTAAAAACCATCGGACCTCTTGGTCTACCTGGCCTCAAAAGTCTGGGCAATTCCGCTGATGGATTAATTTTTTTATAAACTTTTCTCATTATGGTTTCAACTTGAGACATTGTTTCTGTAAATCTTGAAGGATCAGCAGTGAGCAATGCCAATTCTCTTCTAAAACTGGGTAATTGAACAAGTGATCGGGAAATTATCATGTATAAAAATTTATCGCTATCTTTATCTACGGGACCTATATGATCAGCTAGTAATCTTATAACGCTTGATTGATCCTCAAAAGCCAATGGATCAAGTCTTTTCTCCTTATCTCCAGACCCAATCAGAAATTGCATTGATTTTGGGTCAAAATAAAAAGGGACACCATCCCAAATTGATATCCCGATCTCTTCGGTAGCGTCAGGCAAATGAGTACTAGAATCTTCTTTTTTGTTGCGTGGCATATTGACAGGGATTATAACATATCAAAATCTAGCAATTATTCCAGTAGACAGCATTCTGTTTCTATCGTTTTCTTCCAATACAAGCTCTCCACATTCGATCTGATCCTTTGGGAGTTTTAGATAATCCTCCACCATGTTTGCAAGCATTAGGCAAGAAGCTGAAATCGCATAGGCATTTATTATTACAAAGACGAGGTTTTGATTAAGTATTTTTCTGCAATTTTCCAAAAGCACTGGAAAGCTTGTATTGAAATCCCAAATCTCTCCATTTGGTCCGTGGCCATAGACTGGTGGATCCATGATTATTGCGTCATACATGTTTCCCCGTCTTGCTTCTCTTGCCGTAAACTCGACTGCATCATCTAAAATCCATCTGATCGGTTTATCGGCAAGACCGCTTAACTGCTGGTTTTCTCTTGCCCAGGAAATTGCAGGTTTTGAGCCGTCCAAATGGGTTACTTTTGCTCCGTTTGCCGAACAGATAAGCGAAGCAACGCCTGTATAACCAAACAAATTTAAGACATTAATTTGTTTTTGTGCATTTTTTATCTTTTCTTCTATAAAATCCCAGTTTATGCATTGCTCTGGAAATACTCCAGTATGCTTAAAACTGGTAAGCTTTGCATAAAACTTTACGTTTTTATATGAAAGTGGCCATTTATCTGGGAGACTGTTTTTGTTCCATTTCTTTTCTTCATCGAGATAGGTTGCATCGGCTTTATCCCAATCAGCTTTTGGCAGATGAGGTTTCCAGATTGCCTGTGGGTCAGGCTTTGAGATAATGTATTTACCAAAT
>CAZUZF010000048.1:0-4162 GCA_964624955.1 uncultured Gammaproteobacteria bacterium | reverse complement strand
AAAGGATAGCCGTTTTTTTCTGCCAAAATTCCTCCGCTTGTTCCGATCCCCAAAAAGTGAACTCCTCTTTTTTCAAATTCTTTAAACCTTTTTTCGCTGTCTTCAAAATGGGAATTTCCCCCATCAATTACAACATCTCCTTTTGTTACATATTTTTCAATTTCTTCTAAAACACCGTCAACAGCGTTGTGGGAAACCATTATCCAGATAATTGAGGGTTTGGGCAATGACTTAATGAGATTTTTAATAGTATCAAAAACTTTAACTTTTGGAATCTCTTTTTTTAAATCCTCTGAGGCTTTAAAGGTTCTGTTCCAAGCATACACAGTGTGCTGTTCGGCAACAAGTTTTCCAACCATTTTGCTACCCATTTTCCCAAGGCCAATAAAACCTATTTTCATAATAAAAGCCATTTTCTTCCGTCTTTTTCTATTAAATCAAAAGTCTCTTTAGGTCCCAAAGAGCCTTGTTCATAAGTCAATAAATCAGTTTTATCTTTTTCCCATTTATTTAATATCTGGGTAATAAGTTTCCAGGAACTTTCTAATTCATCGCTTCTGTTAAAAAGCGTCTGATCCCCTCCAAAAATATCAAGCAGTACTTTTTCGTATGCATCAAGTCCGCTTGTTCCAAAACCTTCTTTGTAATTAAACTTCATGTCAACTGATTGAAGTCCCAGTTTTGCACCCGGTGTTTTGGCGATAAAGCGCAAAGATATTCCTTCATTGGGCTGGATTCTGAATGTGATTACATTTCCAATTTCAGGACAGCCGTATTCTTTAAATAATATGTGGCAGGTTTGGATAAAGACAACCGATATCTCAACAACTTCTTTTTGCAGTTTTTTACCCGCTCTGACATAAAAAGGAACGCCGTTAAATCTTTCAGTATTAACAAACATTTTCATTGCCACAAATGTTTCCGTATCTGAATTTTTCTTAACATCTTTTTCTTTTCTGTATCCATCATACTGTCCTCTAACAATTGACTCATCTGACACTCTTATTGCATCAATCACCTTTGCTCTTGAATCCCTTAAATCTTCTTTTGTAAAGCTTTTCGGACTATCCATGGAAACAGAAGCAATTAATTGCATTAAATGATTTTGGGCTATATCTCGCAAAATTCCAATTCCGTCAAAAAACTTTCCCCTACTTCCTACCCCCTCGTCCTGGGCAAATGTAATCTGAATATGGTCTATATATTCTTTTTTCCAAACTGGTTCAAAAATTCCATTGGCAAAACGAAATGCCAACATGTTTTGAACAGTTTCTTTGCCAAGATAGTGGTCTACTCTAAAGATTTGTTTTTCCACAAAAGTTTCTGATAGCTTTTTATCAAGTGCTTTTGCCGTATCCAAATCCTTGCCAAACGGTTTTTCAATGATAAGTCTTGTAAAACTTGCGCTCTTGTGACCACAACCTTCATCAAGTTTTGTTTCAATCAGTTTATCCAAGATTACCCCGTAGTGGTCCGGTGGTGTTGCAAGGTAGAAAAATCTGGCAACGCAAGCTCCCATTTTCTTATCAATATCTAATAGTTTAATATTTAACTCTCTGTATCCACTTTTATCCTCAAAACCTCCCTGTTGATATAAAAGGTGTTTTGTAAACTCTTCCCATTTTGGATCATCAGTTTGGGATGTAAAGTATTTTGGGAAGTCCTCTGTTTTCAAATCTCTTCTGGAAAAGCCGATAATATAAAAATCTTTGGGAAGATAGTTTGTCTTAAAAAGAGCAAAAAGAGCAGGTATTAGCTTATGTTGTGCAAGATCTCCTGTTGCGCCAAAGATTACCAAAATAAAAGGGGTCATAGGGAGATTATAGATAGGAAAACCTGGAATGTAAATATTAAACATTAAACAAAACCTAAAGCTACGTTATAAACTATATAGGGTATAATATGCCAATGACAGACATAGAAACAAAAACAAAACTAGTCTTTCCAGAAGGATTTAGGCCACCAAGTCCTGAAGTTGCAGTACTTTTAACTACTCTTATCTCTTATGTTGACAGTGACGGCCAGTCTGTATCCTATGGACAAGATAATGTCGTACATGGAAGATTTGTTAGCCGCAGAATTAGAAAACCAAGGCCTATATTTTCTAGTTCTTTTTATTTTGAAAAACCTGTAGAATTACCTGATGGAATTTTTCTTTTGGGAGGGCTTGATGGATCAGATGGGACAAGGTTAATTGATGGCGTGAAATATGACCTTTACAGATCTTATGATCTTTTTTATGACCTATCCAAGGGATTTGTAGTAAGAAAGGAACAAACAGCAGTACCAATAGATTTTTTAGACTTTTATGGCGAAGGTAAAATTACTCTTTGGGAGAGAAATATGACTAAAAGCGGTATACGAAAACTAAGTAGGAAATTACAACAAAATGCTTAAAGTTTTTGATCCGTAATTAAAATTGTTTTTGAAGAAATATTATTTTGATTATAAAATCTTGCAGGAATTTTCCCTATATTTCCCTTTTCAAACATTAATGTTAATGCCTTTTTCTTGGGTTTTCCAAAAGCTAAAATTATTATTAAATCTAGTTTTTGTAAGGCTATAAAAGTTGAGGTAATTCTTTGTTTGTAAAAAGAATTTTTATCTTCGTAAAATCTTACCAAAGAAGTTTTATCATTTAAGATTTCTTTTGAGAATTTTTCAATAGCTGGTATTCCTGCAGTATGGCCGTCTTCACCAATACCAAGTATCCCTATATTCTTTGGGAAATGATTGAAAAGATATCTTAAAGTTTCATCGTAGTCTTTGGTGGTTTGTTCAATATCTTTATCTTTTAAAATAGGATAAAATCTTATTTTCTTATCTTCAAAATATGCCAAAAGATTTGTGTCTTTTATCATTTTCTCATTTGAATTGTCATGCATTTTATCTTCAAATCTTTCATCAATTAAGGCTACTGCCCCAACTTTTAATTTTTTCTCTTTTGCAATTAATTTATATAAACCTTTAGGCGTTGAGCCGCCTGATAAAAAAAGGGTTGTTTTATTGTTACAATTTCTATAGAGAAGATTTTTTGCTATAGTTAACCCGATCTTACTATCTCTTACTTTTATTATCTTCATATTTTTTCCTTAGTTTAACATTATTCTTTATAGATTGACTAGGCTAACCAAAATAACTTATAATATCTCCTCTTAAAAAAGAATATGAAAAGCATAGAAAAAGGGCGCAAACCAAGACAAACAGTAGAGGTACCAACTGTGCAAGATAAGCCAAAAACGCCAAGAATAGGAAGAAAACTGGGTATTATTGGCTCCTCGGTAGTTGTTTTGGGTGCAGCCTTAGGGACGGCTATCCTGGTTTCACAGGACCAAAACCGGCCTTTTGAGGTACCTCCGCTTAATAGAGCTATAATAACAGCCGCAACAGAAAAATTAGACGCACAAATACCAGATAGCGAAAATGAAAGAGAAAAAAGTTTAATTAACGCCTATTGGTTTTCTCCATTAAGCATAGATTCTTTAAGTCAAGACCACTTAAGACAGGAGGCAGCCAACAGAATCGGAACAACCCTGGTTTTTATGTCGGAGAGCGAAAATGAATATTTTAGAAAAGCTTATGATTATTATAAATTTCATTACCCACAAGGACTTAGCATTGAAGGCGTTGAGGATATAGCCTGGTCAACCGCACTTAGAACAAGTACGCTGGGGGTAAACGAGCAAGGGATAGTACAGCTTGTAGAAGTTGATCAAGATTACCTGGTATATGATTCTGATCTTATATCCACAGCCGTAGACCTTACCCATGAATTGACACACGCTCAAAATGTCAGAGATAGGGTTGAAACTCTTGGAGAAAAACCAAGTATAGAAGAAATAGAGTTTCTTTTAAATACAGTCTTGACCCGTCCAGATGAAGTAATAGCCGAGGAAGCAAGGGGGTACAGTCAGCAATCCAGGGCAGTTTTAGAAGCTCTTGCTTTAGGATTTCGCAGAGGCTTAGTTACAACTGACAATTTATTAATTTTACAAGCATTTATAGAAGGTGGACAAGACCCAAGTAGTCCTTACTTTGCTAACTTTATAAAAAATGCTCTACTTATTCCAGCAGGTAGAATATAAAAACTTTTATTTAATCTGTGGAATTAAAGGCTGGCCACTTAAAATTCTTATCAAATCATGGATTGTAATTAAAGCAA
>CAZUZF010000047.1:0-4390 GCA_964624955.1 uncultured Gammaproteobacteria bacterium | reverse complement strand
AGAGGTTGTAAGCTTAAATCTCCTCCTAATACATTAATAGATTCATCTGATAGTATTAGGTTTCCTCCTATTGCCAGCTGTCCAACAATAGAAGTATCTGAAAGAGTTGTTGAGCCAAAGACACTTAAATCTGAAGATACAATCTGGTTAACCGTATTTAAGCTCTCAACAAAGGCAAGCTGTGAAGCAAAACTTGCAATGTTGATATAGTTGTTAGAGGCAAATAGAGTGCTAAAACTACCTGAGTTGCTAGAACTTTCACTAGGACTTTCGTTTCCAACAGGAAGAGTTGGGAAGGCAGACTGTGTACTATTGTTATATACATTGGTTATGTTTGTTATATAATTTGCTGAAACAGTACTTGCTTTAACATCCAGTCCTTCAATTTGATCTGCAATTATTCTTCTTGCTCTTAATACTCCTGAAACAGAAGCATCCTGGGTATTTATGCCTTTAGAAGTTAGTTTTCCGCTTAAAGTTGCATTGCCAAGATTGTCAAAAACAGCAACAGCACTGTGTGTTGCACTAGTTCCGTTTACTATTGAAACTTTATCTTTATCAATCTGAATGCCAATTTCTTTCTCCTCTGAAATTGGAGAGATAAATCCTGTATGAATTTCATCTACATTTGCGATGGGGGAGTAAGTTGTACTTGAAAGCTGTTGGGAAACAATACTTGCTATATAGTCTCTTATGTTTTGCCCTGCAATTGTTATGTTTTCCGTTGTAACAGTTAATGAATTGGTTGAGATTTGCTGAGCTGAAACAAGTCCTGCTCTAAGTTTTGCAACTACAATTTCACCAAAAGCACCGATTCTGTCTATTGGTAATCCAAAGGGATCATTTAAGACATAGCTATGTTCTATATCAAAGTTGGCGGAGGGGGATGCATCAACTATATTTAGATTTCCTGTGTCTGTAAGCTGGATGTCTGGATTGTAGTATGTAAATTGGACAAAGACCATTATTGTATCTTTATTTGGCACTGAATCTTCCAAAGCTCTTCCTACAGCATAGCTTGCTCTGGTTGCTTTCATTCCAACACCTGGGGTAGAGGAGAGGGTTATAAAGTCTCCTTCGTGAATATCACCATTTTCTGTAGTTATCTTTACAGGAACTCTTCCGGAAAGAGCAATTGGCAATGGTTTAATGCCACTAGAAGGAAAAGCTAGTAATGCTTTTTTTACATCAGCTCCGAAAATTTGCCAGGGAGCTGTTGAGACTATTCCCATTGGCATATTTTCTGAATCTGCTTTTTGAAGTACGCTAAGTTTTTGTCTTCCTGTTGAAATAATCTCTCCTGTAAATGTTGCACCCTCTGAGTCATATTCATACAAATCTTGGGATGTTGAGACGATGTATCCAGACTCTAGTTGCTCATTAACAGGATACCATTCTGCAATATCTCCAGGGGTTCCAGAGCAAACAACAACAATTCTTCTATCTGTTGCACCAAGAGCGGAATCAGCGTCACCTCCGCTATGACAAAGGCCATTGGCGGTTGCAGTTCCGCTTAAGTTAAATTCAGCTCTACCAGCTGTGTTAACAACCATGCCTGTTACTCCGCCGTTATTTAAGTATAACTGATTTGTTCCTGAGCCGGATGTATCTCCAGAAATACTTAAGCTTGTTGTGTTATATAAAGTTCCTCCTGAAACTTGTACATTATCAGCCAACAGCAGATCTCCACCGTCATCTGAGATTCCGCCTCTTAATATGCTTGAATCTTGTACATAGAATGTGCCATTTGGAATATAAACGTAGCCTGATCCATTTGGATCTATCGTGAGGTTTTCGTTAGTATCATAAGTTGTAATATTAGCTGTTCCTCCATAGCCAGTGAGTGCCTGATTAAAATATATATTTCCGCCATCATAGACTAATAAATCATATGTCCCATTATTATTTGAATCATAGCCTCCTCCGCTTGAATTTATTTTTCCCATAAAGTCGAATGCTCCTCCAACTTCGCTTAAATACCCTGCATTACTGTTAATACCGCCTGCTAAATTACAGGATGCGTCTCCAAATCCAACCTCCAAGCAAGATTGGGTTCCGATATATGGACCATCCATATATATGCCTTGAGTATGGTAATCTCCTGCGCCATCATCATCATTTAACCTTAACCATTCATCTCTTGACGAGACGATTATCCCATAGCTTCCTTGTATGGTTCCAGTGGCAGATGTTCCACCTGCAATATCAAGTGGAGCTGCTGGAGTAGATGTGCCAATTCCTACTCTTCCAGCATATGTTCCGGTAAGACCAACATACATGTATGTAGCGCCTCCAGCGTTAGTTTGAAAATAATATCCTCTATCTCCAGTAGTACCGATCGCTCGGTATGCTCCATTTGAAGAATCCTGATAATATCCTCCGGAAATACTTGTTCCTAAAACTGCATATGCACCAGCAGTTACTGTACCTGTCGTAACAAGATTGCCAGCACCTGTAAGCTGCATTGTATTTGTAGTTCCCGAATACCATAAAAACTGATCTGCTGTTGTTGCAGCCGTGAAGAACATAGTGCTGCCCTGAATTCCAATTGTGTAGCCAACACTAGAAGCACCTACGCTATCATAAAGAACCAGTTTTACTCCTGCACTGTATGACGTATAAGTAGGCGCAGCCACTCCTGTAGTTCCCCAGGTTATTCGATCAGAAGTGAGCACTACATCTCCTCCTGCTGGATTTAGGGTCAAATCAGCATCGGAAGTTATAGTGTCTCCATTAACTGCCAGATTTCCTACTAAAGTTAAATTATTGGATGTATCTATCGTGGCTGCTAATACACTAGCTGTATAAAACTTTATAGATGCAGAGTCTTGGGTATAAAGATTTAAATCTCCAGTTCCTCTATGATAAAGCGTTGAAGGGGCATTTGCTCCGGTATTGCTCCTTATTAATCTTAAGCCATAATCTGTATAAGTATCATCTCCGTGAAAATCAATATATGAATATCTGTTACCACTTCCTAGTATACTTAATTCTATATTTGATCCAGCAGTATCTATATCTCCAGTGTTAGCAAGTATAAACTTAGTGCTTCCGGAAGATGACGCAGTTAAGATATCCTGGCTTTCAATCTGATCAAAGATAGCCAGAGCTTTACCTGTAGCGCCGAAGGATAAAGGTCTTGTAACATGAAGCTCGGAAATTGGAGAAGTTGTTCCAAGCCCCACATTGCCATCGCCACGAATACCAAAAACTTGGGTGGAAAAAGCGCTAGTAGTACCATTTCCAACCCAAGCACGCAAAAGCCAATATGCCGAACTTGCAGACCTCACTGCTCCAATTTCCGCTACACTATTAGTTAATCCTGTATTGGTTACAAAGGTAGCGAATGCTGATTGATTGCCGGTGTAAGCAATGATATTCTGGTCACCGCTTGCACCATAGTAACTATTTGCTGACACATCGTCATCTGCTAGCACGCTCGTTCCGCGCAAATCAAGTGTCCTTCCCGGCCCTGTTGTCCCAATTCCCACATTTCCTGTTCCATTTGGGGCAAGGAGTATATTGCCTGAAGTATTGTAGGTTGAAGAGCTGCCAATTGTTATTGTCCCTCTGTTGGTAGTAGCCAGAGTTCCATCACCTGTGAGGTATACTGCATTATTCCCTGAGTTTGCAGAGATTGAAGCTGTTGGAGTACCACTGTTAATGTTCAAAACCGCAAACTTGGCGCTTGTTGTTGCCTGTCCACCTATGAGAAGATCTACAGTTGAGTTGTTTGCATACAAGGTCCCATTTGTTTGACTCCAGAAAACATCTGTACCTGCGCTATTACATGATCCCCAAGATGGAGCGGAAGCTCCGGATACCAAACAGAGATTTGAATTAGAAGTAGTAGCTTGCGCAAGCACGCCTGTTGTCTGTGTGCCGTAGAGCGTTGCATTCTGCCCATTAAGCCCTGAAAAAGTTATTGTACCAGAGGAGGTTATTCCTGTTAGCCCTGATGCAACTCCTGCTGATGAAATATTTGCGGTTCCATTTATGTTAAACGCATCATCTGTTCTCAGGGTATTTGCAGCAGAACGATATAGATTGGTATCTCTGCTTAGCCCAAATGCTATGCCGTTGGCCGCATCTGTGTTGTCAGCTCCTGATGAAAGCCAGAGAACTTGTGTATCTGCTCCAGCTATGGCTATGCCATAATCTGATGTATCTCCGCCTGTCTGATCAGCAATTAGCATCCCATAATTAGTTGTAAGAGTTCCTGTAGAAGTAGGATTTGATGCATAAAAAGTGTAACCTGTATCTATTGTTGAAGTTGCGTTTGATGATGAAAGAATTCCAGTAACACCGTAACAGTTATTAATAGTAGTTCCTGCGCTTCCGGATTGACACTGACCATATATTCCATACACATTTGTAAATGTTTCCGAAA
>CAZUZF010000046.1:0-4582 GCA_964624955.1 uncultured Gammaproteobacteria bacterium | reverse complement strand
TCTTCTTAAAACTTTATCTTTCTCAATTGGACTTATTTTTGCCCTCTGTACTGCTGCTTGTAATATCTGTATTGTCTTATCATAAGTTTTTCTATCAACCGGATATGGTGTTGCATCTTTTCCTCCATGGGCAAAACTATATCTTGCAGGATCTTCATATGACGGATCTGCTCCATAGATAATTTCAGAAACCAAAGATAGCGCTCTGACTGTTTTTCCTCCAACTCCTTTTATTGCAATTAAATCCTCATAACTTTGTGGTCTTAAATCAATAATTCTTGCAAGTATTTTTTCTAAGTATTTACTCTTCCCAAAATCTTCTGCTTCAACTGGATGGTGTTTAAATTCAAGACCTGCAATACTTGCTATTGTTAATTGTTGGTCTTCTGTTTTTAAAGCAATCATTTTGGAAAGCTCAGACTCATGACGTCTTAGGATTTGGATATCTTTCATTAAGGTTAAATAGCTTGAGTTTGCAAGCTCTAAAGAAACGTTTCTATTTTTAAAACTTGCTTTTGCAACCAAATTTAGGGCCTTTTTCCTAAAAAGCTGGGATGCTATTCCGCTATGAGGTTCGTTTACAAAGCTATCAAAACTATCAGAATACCAATGGTATCTTCTGGCAGTACTGTTTAACGTATTCATTCCCTGCTGCACAACAGTCCATGAACCGTTTCTGCTAAAGAAAAATGCGTGGTGATATAACGTATAGCCGTCCTGAACCAAGGAGCTATCCACTTTTGCACTCATTTTGGAAGAGTAAACCAAGCTTTTGGTTTTATTGTCGCTAAAGTTTAACCTTTGTCCCCAATTCTCTATCTGATCAGGTGTTTTTCTGCTTGTTGCTCCTTTTCCTCCTGCGATAAAAATACCAAGATCTTTTTCTTGGTCTTTGATGGCTTCTTTTAAGGCTGCAGTAAGTATTGTTGTTAAACCCGATGCGTTCCAATCAAAAGCTAAAACTGTTCCCAGTGACTGAAACCAAACTGGATCTGCAATTCTTTTTATATACTCGTCAGGTCCGTATTCATCAATTAGAACTTCCGTCATTGATCTTCCAAGGTTAACCATCCTTTGAAATAACCAGGGAGGACATTTTCCGCTGTCAAGAGTAAATGTAGCAAGACCTCTTTTAATCATTGCCTAAAAGTACGAAAAAAATACAAATATAGTTATAAGTCTATAATACACTGATTAAACTTTCTGTCAAGTTCTCTTTATTTGATTTTGGAGGTTAGTTATTTCGAAGGTAATAAAGCTTTGCTCTTCTGATTTTCTTCTTTGAGTGAGCTTTAACAACTGCTTTTTCAATATTTGGTGAAAGTAATGGAAAAATTCTCTCAACAGCTACATCTCCAACCATTTTTCTGACAGTAAAAGTTTTATTTTCTCCTCTTCCTTTGATACCCAAAACAACACCCTCAAATACCTGGGTCCTGGTTTTTTCTCCTTCTGTTACTTTTTGAAAAACTCTAACGATGTCTCCCGGAACAAAATCTATTTGTGAAATCATGTGTATGATTATATCGCAATTCGTGCTTTTTCTCAATATTTATTTACTAAGCAAACTATAAACCTATGGTGAGTTGACAGACATTGACTACTGTGTTATATTTCATTCATGGCAGATCAAGAAAGAAAACAAAAACCAAGCGACGCAAGTCAATATGGAGGAACAGTAATTTTTAGAATTCCGTTCAGTGAATTTTTGGCACGAACAAGACAAGCTTTTGCAAGCGCAACATCCACGGCGGAGTCTATTGCATCCGCAACAACTCCAAGAAGACGCAGAAGACCACTAGTTAGAAGATTGCCTGATGCGGGACCGAAAGATATGATTAAATCGGCACAACAAGGCCTACCAACGGCCAGAGAGCTTTATGAAGAAGCTCAAGAAGAGGATCAACCCATTACGTTAAAAGATGCTATGAGAAAAGCGCACTCTTTGCGTGATTCCATAGCCAGTGACATAACGTCACATCGTTTCCCCGAAGGACCAGATAGTAAAATGGTTGAGTAATTCTTGAAATTTAGTTATCCTCTCATTTTTTACTACAAGCGTTTATAAACTCTAAAAATATTGGATGTGGATTAAGCGGCCTACTCTTATATTCAGGGTGTCCTTGGGTTCCAATATAAAATGGGTGTACAGTTTGTGGAAGTTCTATAATTTCTGCCAAGTTTTCTTTTACACTTCTTGCACTAATTATTAATCCTTTTTTCTCAAAATCCTTGGCAAACTTATCGTTAAACTCATATCTGTGCCTGTGCCTTTCGCTGGTTAAATCTTTAGACTTATCTTTAAATCCGTTGTATTTGCTATAAATGTAATAGGCTAGTGTTCCCTTTTTTATTTTTGCATCCCAACCTCCCAATCTCATTGTCCCACCGTATTGTTTATTCTTAATTAGAGTTTTTTGTTTTTTTATAAAGTGGATTACATTATGTTTTGTTTTTCTGTTTTCTTCTGTGTCAGCGTCTTTAAAACCCAAAATATCTCGCCCGAAGGAAACTGTTGCAAGCTGCATTCCGTAGCAAAGGCCAAGATATGGGATTTTATTAACTCTTGCATATGAGGCTGCGGCAATCATCCCCTCTGCTCCCCGCTCTCCCCAACCGATTGGAACAATTATGCCATCAATTTTTCCAATTTCAGAAAATACTTTTTCAACTCCTTCTAATTCAACTTTTTCCGCATCAAGCCAGACTGTTTCTGTTTTGACACTTTGTTTCCAGCTAGCATGGTCAATTGCATCAAAAAGCGCTGCGTAAGAATCTCTTAACTGATACTCCCCTGTCCCAAAATATTTTCCAACAATGGCAATCCTTGCCTTTTTCTTATGAGTTTTTGTGCTACTTACAAACCTTTCCCAGTCATTTAGTTTTGGTCTTTTTACCTTTAGCTCAAGTTTTTTAAGTATTTTTGAATCTAAATCTTGGGCGTGTAGTATTAAAGGAATTTCGTAAACCGAAGACACATCAGGACTTGAAATGACATCGTCCCTATGCATGTTGCAAAAAAGAGCAAGCCTGTCTTTTCTTCTCGCATCAAGTAGCTTGTCTGATCTTGTAATGACAAAATCAGGTTGAATACCCAAAGAGTTTAAAGTTCTTACAGATAGTTGCGTAGGTTTGGTTTTTGGCTCTCCAAGGTGTCCCGGTGTTGGAACGTAACTTACATGAATGTGGATAATATCCTGGGGTTTTTTAAGAGTCATCATACGGGAGGCTTCATAATAAAAAACATTTTGGTACTCCCCTGCTGTCCCACCAAGTTCGATTATAACTATGTCTGCATTCTTTATTTTCCCAACGTCTTCAACTCTTTTGATTATCTCATCAGTTATATATGGAATTGCTTCAACGTCTTCGCCGTTATACTCAAACCTTCTTTCCCTATCAATTACCGTTTGATAAATTCTTCCCATGGTTACGAAATTATCTTTCCCCATGTCTTCGTTTAAATATTTCTCATAAGTTCCTATATCCATATCTCCTTCAGTTCCGTCTTCACAAAGGAATGGATCACCATGTTCTATCGGATTAATGGTTCCAGCATCAAGATTTAGATAGTTTTCAAATTTAAGGGGTGATACTTTATATCCTGCTTGTTTTAAAAGTAGAGCGATTGAGGCAGCGGTGGTCCCTTTTCCTATTCCTGATATAACTCCACCTGAGACAAATATATATTTTGTGTGTTTTCTACTGGGCACGATTTACTATATCAAAAGATGGTTTGTGAGTCAATCAGTAAAAGTATTAATTTTACCAGTTTAGGCCGCGAGTTGCTGAGAGGACCTTTTGTAATCCTCCCAATCTCGAGTGAGTAAATCCATAGCTTTGAAAGAATCAGATCTTCCGGGTTTTACAGCAACCAATACATCCATACCAGAAGGTACCTGTCTTATTGCAACGTCATAACCTTTCTCTCTTAGAGCTTTGGTAAATTTATGATGTCTGTGCATTCCATATTCTTCCCCTCTTTCCCTATTGTCAAAAGTTGCCTTAATAAGACCACCTGCAACTAAAACCTCATCTAATCTTTTTATTGTTTTTTCTGGCAAATCACTGTAGGCAAAACCAGCCAATGAAATAATTGCGGCAATGGAATTATCCTCAATGCCTTTTAGTTTCTCAGCAGAGGTAACTCTAAATCTATCCCTTCCTATTCCTTTATCTGTTTCAATCATTTTATCATATGCAACACTTGTTGCTATAAAGTCTAGGCCAACTCCCAAAGAGCTTTTTGCAATTTGGGTAACCGCTCTTGTAGTACCAGCGCCTATATCAAGCACGGTAGGAGTGTTTCCCAATTTTCTTACTGCATCTAAAAAATAAGTTAGTCCATGAAAAGCATCAACATAGCCTTCCAAACCGCCATCTGACATATCCTGGTACATACCTCTATCTGTGGCAATTTCCATTATTTTGTGTCCTTGAAAATATCTTGCATTTAAAAGCTGTCCTGCAAGCGTTCTTCGCTCTGTAACATGTCGTCTTTTCTCAAGCCTCTGGTGAATGGATCTTCTTACTCTATCTAGAATTTTTTCTGCCATAAAATGGAGCTCCTGACGTGATCTTA
>CAZUZF010000045.1:0-4601 GCA_964624955.1 uncultured Gammaproteobacteria bacterium | reverse complement strand
TTCAAGGTTATAGCCAATATACACTAATTTTAAAAAAACGTCAAGAGGTCAAAATATATCTATCTAATCCCTTTGTCCTCTAGACACTTATTGTAAAAATCAATTACAGGATATGATACTGTGGCATTTTGACCCTCAACCTCTGTTGTATATTTAGAAGCTTTTGCACACTCGTCAATAGCCTGGTTTTTGATATATGTGTAAAAAAGCCAAAAACTAACAATTAAAGCTGCTAATACAAGAATATAGTTTAATACTTTAAAAATAACTTGGTTTGCAAACATAGAAGCAGAGTATAACTAAATAAAAGCTTAAGTTCAAGTATAAAATTAGGTTTTTTTCTCAAGTTTCCCTGTCTTTGCAATCAAAGCCTTATCTTCTACAAAATCAATAAGGGCAGCTATTAGATAGGCTATAAAGCCATAAACTAAAAGCGCAAAAAGAGAAGCCATTTCCAAAACAAATCCTCCTCTTATAGTTGGATTAGGAAATATTCCGGAAAAAGGATAAAGAAGAGGGCTGGTCATTTCATAAACCCAAGCTACAAATGGTGTGTTTGGGTTTGCCCCAAACAGCCTTAGAAGAATTCTAACGCCCAAAGAAAACTCTACAATTGAAAAGACAATATTGACCAAGAAACTAAATGGCAATAATGTTTTCATAATGCAAAGTAGAAGATATAACGTTTTGGCTAGTAAATTGTGTCAGAAAAATTTATATACTAACTATGTTTGTAAAAACAGGTACTTGAACGGGATTTGGAGAAGCAAAAACTTCAACCCATCTTTCTATCTCCAAAAGAGTTTGTTCATCATTATAGCTTTGCCTAATTAAACGGCTGTTTTGAGGATTATCCGGATCCATCAAACTCGTATCTATTTCAACCAAATCATCTGTAACCGTTATTAAATCTATAAGCATTGGGTTATCCAATCTTGCTGTTTGGAATTGGAAAATTCCAGATACAACCTCATTTAAAGTAAAAATGTAATCCCCTCTTATTAAAGATGTATAATGCTCTTTTGTATCAGGAGGAGGATAACCTTGGGCTCTCATAGTCTCTGTTATTGCAACTAATTCCGGTGGAGGATGAGATGTTTTCTCAAGGGTTAGCTTACTTAATATACGTTTAGAAAAGAGAACAGAACGTACCCTGTTTTTTATCCCGGATCTTTTTATTGCTGCAGAAAAATTAAGACGCTCGTTAAAACCCCCTATGCTTGCTCTTGATCCACCATCTCTTGGGGAATAAGATCTAGTTTCCGGCCTCACAATCGCAGTATAAACTTAAAATTTTAACTTAGCAAGAACTGTTTTTGAAGCTAAACTTGACAATTGTCACTAAATACTTAATGATTTAATTAGGTTTAATTTTTTGGTAAAAGGAGGTGATTAATTTGAAATACGTTCCGACAGCAGCAATGGTATTAATAATTGTAGGAGCTTTAAATTGGGGCCTCATTGGACTTGGTGCATACATGGGAGGACAAGATTGGAATGTTGTAGGTTTGCTTTTTGGTACATGGCCGGGACTGGCTAATCTTGTATACGTGTTAGTAGGTATAGCAGGCGTTTGGGCTCTCTACGATTGGTATGCGAAGATGAGCAAGAAATAATTAGCTTTATTGCTGAGTTATTCTATAAACTGGAGGGTAATTTATTGTTGGGCCTTTATCGGCATAGCCCAACTATATTTAGAAGGGGAAGTTAACCTTCTATTTTACTCAACTCTTCCTGTAAATGTGGATTTTGAAAGCATTTGTTGGACAATGTTTTGGGGAACTTCTTCATAATGGCTTGGTTCCATATAATATGAAGCTCTTCCCTGAGACATGGATCTAATTGTCGTTGCATAACCACTAAGCTCGGCAAGAGGAACCATGGCAAGGATTACTGTTGCTTTTCCTCTTTCCTCTGTTCCCATAATCTGGGCTCTTTTTGAACTTAAATCTCCAATTACATCTCCCATAAATTCAGATGGTGTTGTAACTTCAACTTTCATGATTGGTTCCAAAAGTTGTAGTTGTGCTTTTTTGGCTGCTTGCTGCAATGCCTGGGAGGCTGCAATTTTAAAAGCAACATCAGATGAGTCTACTTCATGGTATGATCCATCATAGACAGTTACTGTCATATCAACCATTGGGTAACCAAGTAATATTCCGTTTTCCATTGTTTCTTTAACTCCTTTTTGTACAGAAATTACAAACTCTGCAGGAATTGCTCCCCCTTTGATTGCATTAACAAACTCATATCCTTCTCCTCTTGGTTTTGGTTCAACTCTTAGCCAGCAGTGTCCGTATTGTCCTCTTCCTCCGGATTGTCTAATATACTTTCCTTCACCAACTGCAATCTGTTCTACAGTTTCCTTATATGCTACCTGTGGTGCTCCAACGTTTGCCAAGACTCCAAACTCTCTTTTCATCCTATCAACCATAACCTCAAGCTGTAATTCTCCCATGCCTGAGATTATTGTCTGATTTGTCTCATGATTTGTTTTAATAGAAAAGGTTGGATCTTCTTCAGAAAGCCTTTTTAGAGCAAAACCAAGTTTTTCTTGATCTGCTTTTGTTTTTGGTTCAATGGCAAGTGAGATAACAGGTTCTGGAAAGGTTATTTTTTCTAAAACTATTGGTGCTTTTTCGTCACACAAAGTATCTCCAGTTGCTGTATCTTTAAGACCAACAAGTGCAACTATTTCTCCTGCATAAGCCTGCTTTATCTCCTCCCTGTGGTTTGCATGCATTAAAAGAATACGTCCTACTCTTTCTGTTTCATTTTTGGTGCTGTTATAGATATATGAACCAGATGTTACAGTACCGGAGTAGACTCTAAAATAGGTTAATTTTCCAACGTGTGGATCAATTTGGATTTTAAAAGCAAGACCTGCCAAGGACTCTTGCGCCTCTGGTTTTCTTTCTTCCTCTGTATCTGTTTTTGGATTGTGCCCTTTAACAGACCCAACGTCTAAGGGAGAGGGAAGATAATCAACTACTGCATCTAAAAGTGGCTGAACACCTTTATTTCTTAAAGATGATCCTGCAAAGATTGGGACAAGTTTATAAGCAATAACAGCTCGTCTAAGTGCAGCTTTTAATTCATCGTTTGTGATCTCATGGCCATGAAGATATTTATCTGTTAAGCTATCATCTGTTTCAGCAATCTTTTCAACAAGTTTATGTCTGTAATTTTCAACCTGTTGTTTCATGTCCTCTGGGATATCTGTGACTTCAAATTTTGCTCCAAGCTCATCTGATCCCCAGACGTATGCTTTCATTTCAAGTAAATGAACTATTCCCTTAAATGTATGTTCTGATCCTATTGGTAAAACCATAATAAGGGGATTTGCGCCAAGCCTATCTTCAATACTCTTTACGGTTGCCAGAAAATCTGCTCCAAGCTTGTCCATTTTATTAACAAAACAAAGTCTTGGAACATTATATTTATCAGCCTGTCTCCAGACTGTTTCAGATTGACTTTGAACTCCTTCTTCTGCGTCCAAAACCGTAATGCCACCATCTAAAACTCTAAGTGATCTTTCAACTTCTGCTGTAAAGTCAACGTGTCCGGGAGTATCAATAATGTTGATTCTGTAGTCTTTCCAAAATGTGGTTGTTGCAGCAGAAACTATGGTAATTCCCCTTTCTCTTTCCTGTTCCATCCAGTCCATCTGGGTTGTTCCTTCGTCAATATCACCTATCTTATATGTCTTTCCTGTGTAAAAGAGAATTCTTTCCGTGGTTGTAGTTTTACCCGCGTCAATATGGGCGATAATGCCGATATTTCTTACCTTATCTAATGTTTTTAGTCTATCCTCTGCCATATTTTTTACTCAAAAAAACTCCCACATTTGGAAGCTAAATAAGTATAGCACAAATTTAGGTTTGTTTCTAGCAATTACTCTTACTTTCTAAATTATCTATGTATCTATGATTGAGGATTTCTAGAACTTTGATCAACCCCAGTAACGGAAGGGACAGGAAGAACTGCTAATGCCGCCTGGAATGCTGCTTCAAATTTATTAGGTTTTTTTCTTCTAAACCATTTTTCTTTGTGAAGTCCATCCATCGAGAGCCTCATGCCAAAAAGCCCTCTTTTACCAGCCTCTATATAAACGCCATATACTCCTGGCATATCAACACCCGCAACATGCCCAGTATCCCTATCGCTACGATCAAGATCAACTGCTGGTCCCACTGCAGCATCCACATGCATTCCAAGTTTTAGTCTTGCTATCAAAGCGGCCGCATCATGTCTTTTGTCTTCGTCTGTTAAGTCACCAAAGTCTGCATTACTAAACCATAAAAACGCTTTCATTTGTCCATCTGGAGCATATCCATCTATTCCAATCCATCTTTCTAGCTCAGTTCCATCTTCTTGAACAGGTTCACTCATATAATGAGGCATGGGCATTTCACCAATTTGTGGTTTTGCTTCTGGATTCGGCCTATCTACTGACATGGAAACGATTATAATTATCGACTTTTATTTTGTCAATACTTATATCTTTGGATAAAATTTTTTACTTTTCCAAGACTTTCATAGCATCTTGTGCAAGATACAACGATTGCGCCTTTGGCATTCCATTAACTCCTACTTCATAG
>CAZUZF010000044.1:0-4727 GCA_964624955.1 uncultured Gammaproteobacteria bacterium | reverse complement strand
CTTCAGAAATTTTTGATAAAAAATTACTATAACAATCTTTTAAAAATTATTAAAACCAAAAATCCTAAAAACATCTTGGATGTTGGATGCGGTGAAGGATTTACTATAGATTTATTACAAAAAAATAAAATTGGAAAGAAAATAATAGGTATTGATAATTCAAAAGAATCAATCAGAATCGGGAAAATACTTTTTCCAAAAGTAAAAATAGATCACGCAAGTATATATGATATTCCATTTCCAAGGAATTCATTTGATTTGGTTATATGCACGGAAGTACTTGAACATCTAAAAACCCCCTCTTTGGCTATTGAGGAAGTTAAAAGAGTGTCTAGGGGAAATATTCTCATATCTGTACCCAATGAACCCTTTTTTATGCTTGGGAATTTTATGAGAGGGAAAAATATAGAAAGATTAGGTAATGATCCAGAACATATTAATCATTGGACTGTCTTTTCTTTTGCTGGCTTTCTTAAAAAACAGGGTTTAAAAATAACGTCCGTAAAACTTCCCTTCCCTTGGATATTAATATTTTGCAAAAAATAATAGCAGTCAAAAAGACCAACTAATGCTATTTTCTAATCCTTGAGGCCAAAAGATAACCTAAAATTAACACTAAGCTAAAACCACTGATCATTATACCTATATTTGTAAAAAATTGCGAATAGTAATATAGATCCAATGCGTAATTTCCATCTTTTCTAAGCACGAAGCTATTAAAAAGTCCATCATATTTCGTATTTGATAACCCATTTACCATCCATTCTTTGTCATAACTTTCGGAAAAAACTATTAAATCTCCTTTTTTAGCATTGTTGACTTTAATATTATAGTCAACAGGACTTAAATACTTATATTCAAGAACTAACTGGCTAGATGTGGTCCAAAAATGATCTTTGGGATTGGGTACTTCAAAAACGGCTATTTTCCCAAAACCCTTAACCTCCTTTAACCAAGATATTTTTCTAAGCGCGTTGATTGTCTTCATATATAGTTTATCGTTGTATTTTCGATCTTTTAGAAAAATTTCGCCCTTGCTGTCATAAGGAACGATTACATATTTAACACTCAGTTTTTGAAACAATTCCTCTGACTGACTAGCTGCCATTTTCCTAAAAAGACTAGAATAATCTGTTGTCTTAAACAAATCCCAAGCGACTATTGGAGGATGAGTAACATTATAAAAAGCGTATCTTTGGACGGTAGGAACCCATAGGGTTCTATAAAATTTCCTATCCGAAGACAAATATTTTTCCAATAAAATATATTCACTTGGAATATAAGTTGGTTTAAACGTTCCTTCCAATTTACCCAAAATCGCAGGCCTGACTAGTAATATTGAATATAAAACAACAAGTATTAAGAACAAGTTTTGAAAGTTAAAAATTTTAAATTTGATTGAAAATTTACTTTTCATTCTTATCCATTCATAAATCTTCCAAATACTAAAGGGTATAAGAATGCTGTATGAGAACGCTACTAGTAAGTACCATTTTGTGGGATCTCTAAACATAATAAATCCAGGAATATGATCAAACATCCAAACATATATAAAGCCTAAAGGATCGTTTGCCCCCTTTGCTAAAAAGGCTCCTAAAAGACCTAATGACGCAAAAAAAATCAGGGTTTTTTTTGTTTTAGTTTCTTGCCTTTTGAGAAAAAATACACTGATATACGCAAGTATTGGAATAAATAAAAACTCTGGTTTCATAAAATATACTTTTCCAAAAAGGTTTTCAGGCCAATTTGGATGAAGAAGAGAAATTGTATTTTCAAGCCTTGCAAAGCTGAAAAATTTAACAGCTTCTTGCGAGGTATAAATCTGTCCTAACTGGCTAAGAGGATTTTTGTGTAAAATTAAAGTTGGGATTAGCCAATAAGAATGTATAAAAAGAGCTGTGAGAATAGGAATTACCAAGCCATATAAAACTCCTGTAATAAATTTTTTTGAAATACTTACGTTGATTAAAAGGTAAAACAAAAAAGCAAAAACTACAACATATGCAATTCTTAGATCAAGCATTGTCTCTAGAGAAAAAAGTAAACCTGCACAAAGTGATGGGAAAAGCTTTTTTTGTAAAAATGAATTTACAAATAAATAGAATACTAATGGCGAAAGAGCATAGGATAAAGCGATAAAAATTTGTCCACCTCCTATGAGCATAAGAACATAAGTATTTAAGGAAAAAATTAAAGTGGCAATAAAAGAGAATTTAACTTTCGGAAAAAACTTTTTCAATACAAAGCTTGGGATAATTAAAAGTGCTGCCAGCAGAGGGTATAAATAGAATAATCTTTCTGTAACAACCCAATTTAAAGAAAATAGTTTTGCAAAGATTAATGGAATTGTAATAATAAAATGTAGCCATGAGAAAGGCGAAATAAACGACCCTAATCCTCCAACCGCAAGATTAAATCCCCATGCATAAGGAAAGATCTGTATATTTTCTAAATTAGAAGAGGAAAAAGAAGAAAAATCTCCAGCCGAGATCAAGCTTAATCCAAACCACTCTTTAAATATCAATATAAATAATAAAAGAATAAAAAGAAATGGAAAATATTTTTTCATCATTTCTATCATATATTAAAACTTTCTTTTCTTAGGAAACATCTCTTAAATATCTTTCTTTTATTAAAAAATAAAAATATTTAAGAACGGAAAGAACTAAAAACCCATAAACAAAAGAAAAATAATGATTTGCTTCAATTGTTGATCCAAAAAAATAGACAATAAGACTTATTGAGAAAAAAATTAAAGCAATAGTTTCAAATGATAATCTTAAGAAGATAAGAAGGATAGAGAAACCATAAATAACAAAATAATTAAGGCCAAATATTTGTCTTAAAATAAAATAATATAAAATAAAAAAAGGCCAACGTAAAAAGAATTTCTGGGAATTATAGATATAAAAGTTCCCTTTACTCCTATGCCATATTTTTTTTAAGTGGTATTTTTCCATAAAATTATTCATCCTTATATTTTAAGAAAATAAATAAAACAATAGCAAATAAAATTATTGTGATAAAGAAGTTTTTAACTATAAGGCTTTGTTGATTAAATACTACGTTTATTTCTGTGCTTTCATGACTATCAATAAACCAAGCATTTGCATATCCGCTGTTAAAATGTGGAAAAATTCTTTTTTCCCCATATTTATATTCGAATGCCTCCCAATCAACTCCATATGTCTGATTAAAAACCAAAAATTTTCCAATGTTTTCTCCTTCAGGAATTATTATTCTATATTCTACAGAACTTTTTTTGATAACTTTTATATTAGCTGTTGAGATAAGATTGGGAGATTCTGTTTTGCAGAAAAACTGGATATCTCCACCTACTGCAACTCTCTCAATAAAAATATCCTTATATTCCAGGTCATTTTCTTTTTCTGATTGAGGATTTAAGGAAAAAAGATAGAGATAATAGCTTTGCTTATCCAAAGAAGAGATTGAAAAATATTTTTCATAATTATTATCGTTGAAAAAAGATCCTGTATCAATGAAAATAAAATCATTCTGAGGTATATCTGAAGACCCAAATAACTCCAGTATTTCAAGATTAAGCTTATTTTTGGTAACAACTAATGCAATTTTTTGCTTAGAAACCAAGCTCGGAGAAAAAGAAACTTTATAAATACCATTAGAGATATGTCCCAAGTTAATTTCTTTAACTTCTCCAGACTTTTGTTTTAGAGAAGAAATATTAATTATTTTATCCGTAGAATAGGCCATTGAAACAGGATAACTTCCTTTGGATAAGAATGCGGAAATTGTGGAATTTTTATAATTCTTAATATTCCCTAATGTAAGATTGTCAATCTTTAAACCATTATTATAATTATCTACTGTGCAAATATATTTTCCCTCTTTGGGAATATCAAGTCTCATTCTGTAAATTTTATTTTTAAAATCTGTTTCCCAAATATTTTTTTCTATTTCGGACAGTTTGGAATTCTGAAGCGAAATTAGTAAATAAAGCTGTCCTCGAATTTGATCATTTTTAATAACTGGCAAGGAATTTAGATAGTCTGAAAGTTTTTCATTTTGTGCCCCAAGGAAAATTTTCATTTCTGTGTTTTTATTGTTTAAATCAAAAAAGTTTGCCTTATAATTTTTAAAAAGGAATTCTATATTTTCTAATGTTTTAATGTATGAGGAAATATATTTCTTTGATTCCTTAACATCTTTTTGTCCTAAAGCCTTCATCATTTTAGAAAATTCTTTGCTTGAATCAATGAGTGAATAACTTATTTTTTTGTCTTGAGGAAGAGAGTCTGTTGAATTTTTTCCTATCAATTGCTTCACCAGATCTTTAACCTTTCTTAAAAAAGACTCATCAGGAGGGCTTATATCATAAGAAGAAATTTTTACACAACCTACACAATTAGCAACCGGAGCATACAGGCTTACTAAAGATTTATATTTTTTAAAGTCGTCATTATTATTTATAACTAAATATTCTCTTTTATCAATTAGTTGTTTTGATAAAGATACATAATCACGCCCTGAGTTCAAAGATGAATTGGTATAAACAATTGATGCAGGAAGAGAAAAGCCATAATTATAATTATTTTCTAAGCTTTTAACTACGTAGAGAGTAAAAAAATCATTTTCAAATGTTTTTTTGAAATCATTGTCTTTGTCTAAAAACCCCATTGCCAATTGTGGACTTGCATTGCTTAAATATATATAATTTGTGTAATAATAAGGAATATTATCTTTTCTTA
>CAZUZF010000043.1:0-5096 GCA_964624955.1 uncultured Gammaproteobacteria bacterium | reverse complement strand
TACTGCTTCAGTTTTTGTAAGATTACTAAATCTACGCAAACGTAATGTAGCACCCATCATTTCTCCTTGATCTATTTTGCTTCCGTCAGGACCCCTCGTTATAAGTTTTCTTTCGTAAGTTCCTTGTATGCTTCCATAGATTGTTCCCCATTCTGTTGGAGGCAAGCTAACTTCAGGTGTTGAATGAGTACCCGGCTCAAGATATCTGTTAGTACCACCGAATAGAGGTCCAAATTTTACAGGTCCATAAGCAAGAAGTAGACCTTCGGCTCTATCCATGAATCTATTTGCCAATCTAAGTCTTTCTGCTTCTTCTTGTCTTCTAACTATGTCAGCGTGTACGGCAGCGAGCAGGGGATTTGGTTCTCTTGGTTCACTCACAACTTGATTATAATATCAAAATATTCATTGTCAAGAAGGAAAAGTTTAGATATAGTTGATATTCACGACTGGATTTTAACAGGTGATCTTCTGGATGAGTTAGAAAAACCAAGAAAGTGAAATAGCCTCATTTTGTGATATATATCACATTACCTATTGACATTATTAATATTAATGTGTTATCAATAATCTGCAATCAATTGGAGAAAAGGGGCGCTATGAAAAAACTACTCTTAGTTGCCTTATTGATAATAGTATCTCTGACTATTGCCTCACCAGCAAATGCCTCTATATTTGATGATTTAATAAATAAAGTAAAAAACATTATTCCCCAATCAAATAGTTCTGTTAGTTCTTTAACTCTTGATTCACAAATTTCATTCGCAGAGGATGGAGATGTAAATAAAAATGGATTGTTTGACGGAGGAGATACATTAAAATTTACTTACACAATAAATAACCCAACTGATAAAGATATATCTTTTGCTACTCTTAAAACAAATATTTATAGAAAGTATATTAATTTTATACACAATGTCCAGGGAAGTACTAACCTATCTGATAACAATAGTACTATTACTTTTTCTTATTTAAGAGTAAATGCAGGAGAGTCTTTAGCAATTTCTTTTGAGGCAAGAGTAAATTATTTTTCAGATTCCGACAAAAATATTTCAACACAACCAGAAATATTGACCTCAGATAAAAAATCTCTAATTAAATCCACAAAAAAAGAAATAAAAGCAAAAATATTTAAAGGAAAAATTCCATCAAATGTAGAGTTTATTAAAAGAAAATGAAAATAATATTTAAAAAACTCTTTTCCATATTTTTAATTCTTTGTTTGCTTTTAACATCTTTTGTTCCGTTTTTAAACCCCTTATCACGCAAAGTGATTCCACAAGCGAATGCGAATTCATGTACTAATAATTCAAGCTCAACATCTTCTTCTGGTGTCCAAACAAAACATTTATCTCGCGTTGGAGGGGTTGCTCTAGACCAAGCCGCAAAGTTTTTGGCAGACATGTCAGATATAACCGGGGCATATTACGATCAGGATTTAGATAGAATTGTTTTTGTCGGAAAAACAAATACATCCTTACCTAAATTTAACAGAGACGATTTAGCAGTTGCAATCAAAGCAGTTATTTTTAGAAATACAATTCCTGCTGTAAGCATGGAAAGAGATCCAGCTGATCCTACGGGACCAAACCTCAAAGTTTTATATTATGGAGGAATAGAAAACACCAGGTTTGGAAAAGTGTTGTTTGATGCTGATAACAAAATGAAATCTTATCAGCAAGGGTATAATGAAGATGGAAGCGTATTGACATCTTCAGTGCCCGGATATAAGTCCTTCTTTGACATGTTTGTCGAAAAACAACCAAATGCTTCATCACCAAACAGTAGCTCAAGATGGTGGATAACCCCAAAAGAAATTACCCTTAAAAAAGATGATGCAAATAGTGCTTTTGTTTTTGAAACTGCAACAATGCAGGTTAAAACAGAGCCATTAAGCCCCAATAATGATCCAAAATGGAACCAGGCCGCAGAAGAATTTGCGCAATTCCACACACAGTATTTCGACCAATTTGCACAAGAAACCCCAGCATATGCCCAAACAAAACAGTTAGGTAAAATTGTTTCCGTAATAAAGTGGTTAAAAGATAATAATGTCCCCTCAGATTTTAACTTTGCTAGAGACTATGAGCCAATTAGAGTAGCAACGCCTGTTTATGTTCCCAAAAGAACGACTCCCCCTAAAAACATAATTGGAGGCACAACACAGTTAATTGGTGGCGCTGATTTTAATACCCCAAATACATATGAAGCTGATACGACTGGTGAATCTTCTGAAATAAAACAATCATCTGAAGCGGTTCCAACGACAAAAGAAGATATAAATTGGTCGTTTACCAAGGATGGTCAAGAGTATCAAGCAGTAGCAGTTACAGCAGACGCATTTAGAAGTTTGGGATCATATAACACTTCAGCTTTAGATATGTCATTCCCAATAGCGGGGGATTTAAATTTAACTTTCCAAAGAGCATATTCTTCTTTTTCAGGAGGACAATATGGAGTAGGAAGGGGATGGAGTATTTTCCCAGCTACTTTATATGACAATAACCCCAACCATTACATAAATTGCTCTGGTGTTAACATACCAAAAGGACTTGCTTTTGTGTCCCAGTTTGGTGGCTTTGAATCATTTACTATGACAAGCTGTACAACTGGGTATGTTGCAGACGATGGCGCATATAACTCTGTGGTTTTAAGAAACTCTGACGGGACGTATACAGTAAGGGTAACCAATCAAACAGAGTTTATCTTTGATACAAGCTTTAGACTTTCCAAAATAAAGGATAAAAATGGAAATACTGTCAGTTACAACTATGATGGCAGCGGAAAATTAACAAGTATTTCTGATACAAAAGGCCATCAAATAACCGTTAATTATGGAAACTTTAGCGGAATTGATTTAATTTCTTCAATCGTTGATTGGTCGGGAAGATCCGTAAGCTATAAATATGACAATCAAGGAAATCTTTTGGAAGCTACAGACCCAAATGGAAACGTCACAAAATACTCTTATGATGCAAACTTTAAACTAGTTAGCATTACTGATAGAAACAATAATGTAGTTTTAACAAACTCATATACGGATGAGGCAAAAATATCAACCCAGAAAAATGCAGCAAATATCACAAATACATATACCCATGACCCAGTACTTAGAAAGATTACTGTTTCAGACAATCAATCTCCTGTTAGAAGCCAGATTACAACCTATGACGCAAAAGGAAGAATTTTAGAACAAAATGATCCGCTGGGCAGTTTAACTAAATATACATATGGAATTGAATTTCCTCCTCTAACAGTAACTGACAAAAGAGGAAATAAAATTACCAATACTTACGATACTCGCGCAAATTTAACCTCAGTAACCTACCCTGATACTAAAAAAGTAATTTATACTTATGACACTAAAAATAGGGTGACTAAGATTAGTGATTATAGATACGGAACAACCCCTAAAACAACCAGTTATGTATATAGTAGTGCCAATAATCTTTCATCGTTTACAGAAGCTGGAAGAGCGAGTAATTTTACCTATGACACATCTGGAGAAATGTTAACCAGCACAGACCCAATGAGCAAAAAAACCACCTGGACTAGAAACAGCCTAGGAAACATGCTTACAGAAGTTGACCCATTATTAAATACAGCTAAGTATGATTATGACTTAATTGGAAGACTAACCAAAAAAACAGATGCTGATGGAAAAATAATTTCTTATTCATACGATGGAAACGGTAATTTACTTACAATTCAAACAACAGCAGGTACTACATCAAATCAGTATGATAAAGAAAATAGGTTATTAAAACAAACTCTTCCAAATAGTGCTGTAACGCAGTATTCATATAATTCATCAGGAAATCTTACATCTGTTTTAGATGCTGTTTTAACTACAACCTCATATGGACTGGACGCATATCAAAACCTTATATCCCAAACTAACGGATTAAATAACACAACAGCGAATCAATACGACAAACTAAACAGAAAAACTTTAGAAAAAACACCACTGGGTAAAGAATCCAAATGGGAATATGATCAAAATGGAAACATCTCAAAAAGAATTGATGCTGATAATAACGCAACAGTTTATACATATGATGTATTAAACCGTCTTACAAAAATAACCTATCCAGATGGAAAATTTATTACATATGAATATGACGGCAGAGGTAATCTGATAAAAATGGTTGATTTAATTGGAACGTCAACATTTATCTATGACAATTTTGACAGACTTACCCAATCAACAGATCCATTTAATAAAACGCTTAAATATGCATATAACAATGCCGATAAATTAACCAAGGTTATATATCCGGATGGGAAAAGCGTTTCATATGCGTATGACAATAGTCACAGGTTAACAAAAGTAACTGATTGGAATTACAAGTACACAAACTATACATATAATAAAAACAATACTCTTGCTACAAGAACTTTACCCAATACTATTCTTTCTAAATATTTCTATGACAATGATAATAGGTTAACTGAGATTAACCATTCTAAATCCACAACCACTCTAGCTAAATTTGTTTATGAAAGAGATAGTGTAGGAAATATAACTAAAGCAAAAGAAGAAGGTTCTTTTATTGCCGCTCCAACACCTATCCCAACAAGTACTCCAACTCCAACTCCCACTCCGACCGTAAGTATCACTCCAACACCAACTCCACCCCCTGCAACAGGATCAGCAGATTTGGTAATAACAAATGTTACATATACGCCAACAAATCCGACAGCAGGTAATAACTTTACTGCTAACGTAACTATCAAAAATCAAGGAGGAACGAGAGCATATGGAGCTTCAGTTAGAATTGCATTTTTCTATGATAATCCACAAGTTCCAACTTATGATACTTTGTATAACGACTTTAACAATATAACGATAGATCTGGGTCCCGGAGAAACCATGGTTTATTCCCATACATATATGAAATTTTCTGAGCCGGGTTCACACCACTTCTATGTATTGATTGATCAAACAAAATATATTCCTGAGGCTGATGATAACAATAATCTCTTTGGACCGGTAAGCGTAAATGTTATTGCCTTTAATCTTTTAGATAAAATATTGGCATTTTTCAAAGAGTTTAATCCTTTCAAACCTGTATATGCTCAAACAGTACCGTTTA
>CAZUZF010000042.1:0-5177 GCA_964624955.1 uncultured Gammaproteobacteria bacterium | reverse complement strand
GGAGTCGGATTAATAATATTATCACCTGTATCAGATGTCGTCTGCACATCATTTTCAACTGTTGCAGTATTATCTACTGTTGTTACAGGTGTTTCAGAAGTTGGAGCTTGTGTTGCAGTAGGCTCTGGGTCAGGGGGAGCTTCTTCGGCAAATACAACTGTCGGCAACATTGTACTGTAAAGCATTAAAAATACTATTAAAACTGTTGCCAAGTATTTTTTAAATTTTTCTATTTTTCCTGCCATATTTTAGATAAATAATACTAATATAAAATTTATAAATTCTTTTCTTAAGTCCCGGGGGAGAGCCCTAAAGTCTGTTGCCCCCCCCAAGGACAAAAAGAATAAGCTTAATTATTTTATAAGCTTCCTCCTACTACGTTGGTGTTTACAACGTTTTCTACAATACCCGTTGCTCCAGCGTTTCCGGTACTAATTCTTCCACCTTTAACGTCATCCTCTGCAATTATTGCATTGAAGCCCGTGTTTGCTAAGGTATAAACGTAATTCTTGACTTTTGCACCGTTTCTGATTCTGATGGTTGCGTCATCAAATTCATCCAAACAGTTACAAAGATCAACACTATTAGAATTAACAACATTTAATACTCCTGAAACTGCTGTTGCTGATCCTGTTTTGATCTTTCCACCCTTGACGTCATCACCAGCCAAGATTGCGTTGAATCCTGTATTGGCTTTTGTGTCAACGTCGTTTTTGACGTATGCCCAATTCTTGATTTTAAGGTATAGGGTATCATCTGCAAAAGCTGGAACTGCGGAAGAAAGTAGCAATGCTGCTGTTGCTCCTGTTATTGCTAATTTTTTAAAATTCATTTATATTTCACCTCCTTTCATTTAGGGAATATCAATCATTAAATTTAAAGATTGATTGCAATTAAAGAAGGGATTGGAAGAGTTAATTTTTTTCATAACCTGCCTGCAAACCATATAATTTTTTTAAAAATCAATAATGTTACAAAAGCTTTTAAACCATTTATTGTTACTAAGACAAGACTTCTTACCATTAACTAAAAAAGACACTCTAGTAAAGAGTGCCTCCGTTTACGGTCAGCAAACAAGTTAAGTTTTATATTTTTACAGAACTTGTCAAGATACCAATTTAAAACCTATCGGGTACTATTTGGTTTTTTAATATTTTTTTCTGTAATCTGGGTTACTTTAAAATCCTGGATAAAAATTTCAACACTTCCCCATCCTCTTACATTTTGAACGGAAGATAAAACTTCTTCTTTTAATTTTTCCGATAAGTTTTTTGTAGAATATTGATTTGCCATTAAAAAATGCCCTTTTTAGGGGCAGTTCAATTACCAAATACTAAATCTTTTAGCTTTAGTTGTCAAGTCATAAAAAACAGGCGGAGTTAAATCGCCTGTTTTTAATATTTGAAATTACACAACATTGCCTGCGTCCAAGACTTTTTTCTCTCCATTTGCCCCAACTTCTATATGAGTTTATACGCTTCCGTTTCCCTGGATATTTGTTTCTACACTTGAATAGGAAGAGGCGTTTCCTGTAGTAATACTTTGGGAAAATATTGGGGATTTAAAAAGGAAAAACCCTAAGCTGATAAAAAAAGGGGTAATTAAAAAACCTGCCTTTTTCATATTAGTTTTTTACACCTCTTAATTTTTTTGTCAAATTCTAGCTTGAAGGAATAGCTGTAACAATCAATCTTTTCTCATCATAAAAGCCGCTGCAGGTAAAAAGGGTTAGAGTTTCTTTTTTTGTAGGTTGTATTACTTCTATTTGGTTTGGATAAACTGCTGTTATTTTATTTACTTTATACCGAAACCATTTATCTTTTGTAAACACATAGATTGTATCTTTTAGTTTTACATCTTTTAAGTTTAAAAATAAACCTTCTCTTGCATGGGCAAAGACAACTGTATTTGATTTATGTCCTGGGTGCCCGCTGCCAAGTCCATATGAGGCTGTAGTTTCTGAAAGTTCCCAATATCCATTTACCACTTTTGATGGGGTAATTTTTAAATCTATATCTGCCTTAGGTATTAGAATTATTGTTGGTATATTTTCTTTTTCTTTTGATTCCAAAAGCTTGGAATTTATGATAATTGGGTTTGTATTGGCATTTTTAGGTATTGGGAAGCTGTAGATTAAGATAATTAATGCGATAAAAATTAAAAATAGACCAATTAGTTTATTGATTATAGGAGGATAGCTTTTCTTGTTTCTTTTTAAAAGAAAAGAGAATCTTTTATTTTTTTTAGGCATGTTTTGTAAAGAGCCTAAGACCTGCAACGCTTAAGACAAGGGCAACAACAAGTTGCATAAACTCAACAAGGGGATTATTAGAACTTGCTGCGGCAAGACCCAAGACTGCCTGGGTTGGAGCTGATGGAGCACCTGCTCCTTGGCCACCGCCATCTCCTGTTGGCCCTCCGTTTCCACCTCCACCAGGCGTTGGCGTTGGTGTTGGAGTTTCCTGCACTGTTGTGGGAGTTGGTGTAATTACCGAAGGCGTAGGTGTTGGAGTGCAATCGCAATCAACTACATTAGTGTTTACTTGATTATCTATAATTGTAGTAGCCGAAGCATCTCCTGTATTTATAGTTTGGGCAAAGGATCCACTTGCAAAAAATGTAAAAACAAAACTTACTGATAAAATAATAAATACTTTTAAAAATTTGTTCATTTATTGTAAGAGAGGCAGTTGCGGCAGTAATTTTTTGGATTATATGCTTTAAGACGTTAATTTGTCAACTGCTAATATTATTTAGCGTTTATTCCTACTGCTTGTTTCACATTTGTAAAACCATCTTTTTTAAGTAGCTCTATAAGCTCACTATTTATGCTTGCAGCCAAAATAGGTCCCTCAAAAACTAAACCTGTGATAAATTGAACAAGGCTTGCTCCAAGTTTTATTTTCGTATATGCATCTTGCCCATTAAACACCCCACCGCAGCCGATAATTGTTAACCTACCCTTAAAGTTTTTATAGGCAAGTTCTATTAAATGGTTAGAATCTTCAAAAGTTGGCTTTCCGCTGAAATTGCCCATCTTGTATTTAGCAATTTCTTTTTTGTTAAGAAATTTATTGCTTCTGTTTTTTTGAAGATTTCCAAAAATTACCCCGTCTATTTTGTGTTCAACAATTACTTTTAGCATTGATAAGATGTCTTTATCGCTTTTACCAATAGGCATCTTTATAAAAATAGGTTTTTTGATGTTTAATTTTTTAATCTTTTCCAGTAGTTGCCCTAAGTTTTTAGGGTCATAAAACGTCACTTTGCTTTTAAGATTAGGGCAGCTGATATTTAATTCATAATATTTTATTTTCAAATTTGCCTTTTGTGCTTTTCTAAAAGCTGTAATAATATCATTTACAGCCTCTTGTTGAGAAAAATCCCCTGTGTTTGTTTGCCCAATACTTAGGCCAATTGGTATGTCAAAGTTGTAATTTTTAAGTTTTTTAGAAATCTTATCTATTCCCTCATTCTTAAATCCCTTGTTTACCATTAAAGATTTAGATTTTAAAAGTCTGGCAAGACGGGGTTTTGGGTTTCCCTCATATGGAGAGTTTGTAATTGTCCCAACTGTTCCAAAACCAAAACCAAGGCAGGGCAAGATTTGGGTAAGTTTTGCTTTATAATCAAAACCTGCAGCAAGGCCAATAGGATTTTTAAAAGTAATATCTTTTATTTCTTGTACCAAATATTTTGATCTTACGTTAAAAAGATAAAACAATAGTCTTTTTGAAAAATAAGTTTTGCCCAAAAACTCACCGTAGGAAGTAAGTAAATCATGCATTAGTTCACTGTTAAACAAAAATATGATTTTTGAAAATACCTTTTTATACAAAATGTGATTTAAATTTAAAATATATTTCTTCATCTATTTTTTCTTATAGTATTATCTTCTATACTTATCTAAACCTTAGGGGCAGCAGCTCTTTCTTTCTTAAAAGAAAGGGCGCAGGAATTTATACAATATCTCAGTCCCGTTGTCTCTTTAGGTCCATCATTAAAAACGTGTCCCAAATGTGATCCGCAGTTTTTACAAATTACCTCAATTCTTTTCATCCCAAAACTATCATCATTTTGTAAGATAACATTTTCCTTATTTATTGGATCATCAAAACTTGGCCAACCCGTTCCTGAATCAAATTTTGTTTTTGAAGAAAAAAGAGCTTGTCCACAAGCCGCGCAATGATACATTCCCCCCTTTTTATTGTTATAAAGGCTTCCGCTAAATGCTGGCTCTGTTCCTTTTTCTCTTAAAACGTGGTATTGTTGTGGCGTTAATTTTTTTCTCCAGTAATCCTTTGTTTTGTTTTTCATATCATCCATAATCTTATTATTATATATCAAAGTATCAATTTTTTAATAACTTTAACCTTTCTATAAACAAAATAATAAAAATCGTTAAAGAAAAAATAATTGTAAATTGAATAAAGGGATTTTTAAAAAATATATTCTGTTTTGCCAAAACCAGAACAAAATCTAAAATTATGTAGTGGATAAAAAATATGGCATAAGAATTTTTGCTTATAAAAAAATAAATTGCCTTTAATATTTTATTTTGCCAAAATCTTAACTTTCCAATTATTAAAGTAAAGAAGGTGGCAGACAGACCAAAGAAAAGATAATAGAAATCAGGCGGGTATTTGTGGCTGTAAAAATTTAATGGATTTCCCAAATTTAAGTTAAAAATATATAAAGATAAAAATAAAATAAAGAAAAATAAACCAAATAATAAATATCGAATATTTGTTTGTATTTCGCTTTTATCAAGTTTCCCTTTCAATGAAATATATATTGCGGATATTAATACCAAAGACCAGGGGATCCACATGGTAAATCTGTATAAAGAGTAAGGAGAACCATAAATAGTAAATACTATTGTTATTAAACTAGTGAAAAACAAATAAAAATATAAAAGAATTTTTCTTTTGAAAAAATATGTAAATATGGGAAAAAGCAAAGTTAACTCAACAAACAAAACTACCAAGAAATTATAATTTGTTCCTCCAATTAAAAGAGTAGATTGTAAAAAATAATCCAAGGATTTAGAAAGTCCAAGACCGCTAAATAAATTTGGAAAAGTTAACCAAAGAATGTTATGGAAAATAAGATAAAGATAAAAAGGTATTAAAAGCCTTATAAATCTTTTTTTAAACCATAAAAATACTTTTGAAATA
>CAZUZF010000041.1:0-5642 GCA_964624955.1 uncultured Gammaproteobacteria bacterium | reverse complement strand
CCTGGAATTATTGGCATACCGTCACAGTTAACCAATGCAGACATCGATGCGGTTTTAACAAAATTTGTAAGTATTAATTAAGTATTAATACTGTAGAAAATTGTATAGGAAAAGCAATTAGAGTTCAGTCTTAAGTCAACAATAAAATAATAAGTGTCACTTTAGCTGTTCATCTGACAATCCGAAATGATGTCCAATCTCGTGAATAACAGTTGCTCTAATTTGTGCTTTTATTTCTTCCTTACTTTTTGCAACTTTCTCAATTGAATTTTTAAAGATTGTAATTTTATCAGGAATATGGCTGTAATATATTCCTCTTTTTGTCTGCGGAACACCTTCATAAAGACCAAATAACAAAGCCCAAGGGGCAAGACCAGATTTCTTAAGCTGGTATGTAGTTGGGAAATCTTCAACAACAACTGCAACGTTATTTAGTTTCTGGGCAAATTCTTTAGGAAGTGAGCCTAAAGCCTCTGAGACTAATTGTTTAAATCTACTGTTATCCATCGTAGAAGAAATTATATCATGAAGACTTAGCCAAAAACGACAATTTCTTCTGAAGAAGGTCTTCTCTGATCAACAATTCTTTGAGCTTCTTTGTTAACAGCTGTTTTTGCTACTGTTTCAGCTCGTTCAATTCTTCTAAGAGGTATCCTTCTTCTGGATACAGCAACTAAAGCTCTAAACTTCTCAAGTGTCTTGTCTCCCTTCTGGCCGTAAAAGATAGCTCTAGACATTTCAATGGGCGCAAAGAATCTCTGATAAATTTCATATAGAGGCATTGTATACCAAGGATCACTTTCTCCCTGGCTTACTCTATCAAGCATAGAATCTATGGTCTTTTTATCTGAGATGTGTAAATATTTATTAATTAATTGAGAGGCGCTAGCCGGACCACTTACCCATAGATAATGTGCTAAAAATGCTTGCTTATCAGTAACGGTTAGTCCTGTTCTGTCCAACTCCTCTATAACATACTGTATATCTATACGTGCTTCTGGTGTCATATATTCTTTGAATTGCCTTCCATTTTCAAGAGTATTTACGACAGGATACCTTTGATCTCTTCTTGCCTTATTCACAAAAGCTAGAACAAAAACTGATGCTTGTGCTCTATTTATTACTCCTAGCTTGCGGTAAATTTTCAACCTCTGGTCTTTTAACCCATTATCTGTAATTCCAAGCTGTTGAGCAATTTGAGATAGCGATGCTTCTAAATCTCCTACCGTATCTGCTAGGAGAATGTCGACCTCTCGTGGCGATAAACGATCTACGACCTCATAGTCTAAATTCAATTCCGAAGATAATTCGCTTACGTCTAAATGTCCTTTCTGCATTGCTACTACTAAAGCTTCATGTGTATTTGAGGCATTAATGGCAGGATGTAAGGTTTCTCTAGCTAGAAAATGTCGAACCGTTGCATTTCCCTTTCTGATTACAGTTGCGATTTCATCATAAGTTAGCCCACGACCTAATAAACTTAAAATTCTTTTTGACATAGGCTTTAAATCCTCTCCTGAATCTTGGGAAGAAATATCAGGAGGTTTATAAACTCTTAATAAATATTCAGAAGGTCTAAAAAACATTAATGGTTTTTCTAGGTCTCTATCCAGATCATTTTTGTTTACTTGATCCTTACCACGACTGCGATGTCTTACTTCAATTAGAAAAGGTGCTTGAGTAACTGCAAGATTTCTTTTTTGCCCAGGCCTTCTGGTCTTTAAAAATGTTGCTTGCCGAGAATGTCTTTCTCTTACTTCATCCGGTAAAAGATTCATGAGTCTGACAAGACCTTTCCTTAATCTCACCTGAGCCTCACAGTCACTAATGCTACCTGCAATCCCAATATCAGATAAAGTAGCTGGAGTACCGAAATATCTATCCAGCATAATACGATCCTTGGGATTGATTTGTTCCATTATTCCATATCTTTGCGCATCCAATAAAAGCCTAGCCGTTTCTGGTCTTGTGCCTTTAGGAAATGGAAAATTAATTATTGCTGCGGATGCTCCAACTGCTTCGTGTCTCACTGCCATGCCAGAAGGGATTATATAGAAAATACTTTTAAAAATCAAACTATAGGGCAAGATCACTTTTAACTTTTTTCAAATTTAATCCCATTATTTCTTTCAAATTTTTCATTCCTCCTGCTGTCTGAACCAAAACTATCTTTTCATTTTTATTAAAATTGAGCTTCTTCAATGCTGCAAATACAGCAGCTGAGGTAATCTCAGGTATTAATGATTCAAGCTTTATTGCTTCTTCTAGTGCTTCTGAAATCTCTTTATCATCTACTTCGACTATTTGCCCATTTGTTTCATTTAAAACCATCATTACCTTTGGAGAAGAATAAGACTCCTGGGCAATAATACCCTCTGCTATTGAATCTGGTATGTTTTCAAGTTCCACAAATTCCTTGTGTCTGTCATAAGAAGCTTTCAAGGGAGATGCATTTTTTACCTGTGCCCCAATAAATTTTGGGAGTTTTTTAATAATTCCCAAATATTGAAGCTCTTTAAAAGCTTTATAAATTCCAAATAATAATGTCCCATTTCCACAAGGAACCATAATAACATCAGGTACTTCAATCTCTTCCCAAATTTCAAATCCAATAATCTTAATTCCTTCTTCTTTAATTGGATTAATGCCTGGTGTAACATTATATCCTGGCAGTTTATTGTCAATCGCATACCTGTAGATCTTTTCATAGTTCCCATCCATTTCTTTTATTCTCCCACCATATAAACTTATTAGAAAACGCTTTCCAATAGAAAGATTTTTGGGAACCAAACAAAGGCAATCCAATCCTGCCTTTTGTGAATATGCAGCTGTCGAAACAGCAGCATTTCCTGATGAGATAACAAAAACTTTGTCAATATTCCACTCAATTGCCTTATTAATTGCGAGGATAGATTCTTTATCCTTAAAAGATCCTGTGGGATTTTTAGATTCATCTTTAAGGTATAAATTTTGTAAATTATACTTCTTGCCAAGATTTTTTAACTTAAATAAAGGTGTTTTTTGCTCATTGAAATGAATTTTAAAATTATCAATTGGCAATAAATCAAGATATCTTCCCCAACCAGTTTTATTATTATCAAATTTTACCTTTTTATATTCATACATTAAAGTTAAATATCCATAGTACGGACTATGATTAACACAGGTAAATATATCTTTATCAAAAGGGTAAATTTTTTTGCATTTAATACATTTATAATATTTGTTCATAGTTAATAATCAAAATCGAATTCAATGTCTCCATCATCCGTGTAATAGACTTCAAGAATTGGAATGCTTTTGCCAAGTGCATTAAGCACTTTCTTAACTCCTTCTTGTTGGCCTTTCCATTCTTGATGAAGCACAGTTACGCAAACTCCAACAGTTTCAAATTTTTTAAGATATAAAGCAGCATCTAAAGCTGCACAACTAGGTACTAACCCCATACCTGGACTTTTCTTAAGTACAATATCTTTTTCTCTTTTATGTCCTTTTTTTAAGACTACTGTACCATTTCGATTTTCTTCCGTTAAACCTTGCTTTTCTAATGTTTCAACAATCTCTTGTGCATTTTGAGTAAGAGAAGATTCCATAACAGTTACCTCTGGTGCAAATCCATGTCCCTGTAATAAACTTTGATAGGAACCAATATCTAGATCATTAGAAACTGCATTATAATCATCAATAAAAAGCATCCTTTGCACAGAAAAACCCATCTCTTCAAGTAAAGAACTTACTTTTGCACCAACCATTGCGCCAATTTCATGTTTTAAAGAAGGTGTTTCGTCAGTATAAATATGCCCTGCTTCCACACAAATAGTAGGGGTTTGACCTACATTAGGTAAACCTTTAATAAAATTTAATTGTGTTAATTGTTCAATCATATTTTTCCACTAAAAAACCGCCTTTCGGCGGTTTGCTTATTTATATTTAATTATCTTTAGGCACTAAAAAGCACACCGCCGTCAAAGGAGGTGTCTCTTCTTAATGATAAAGATATATTTTTCATTTGTTTAATTATATCAATTCCTAAGTTAAGTGTCTACTATAACATTGGCAGGTCGTATTTAAATACATAATCTTCATGGGGTACCATAATAAATGGGAATACAGAAGCTCTATCTCTTATCCATTCCGCGCTCCAAACCAAAACAGAAGTTTCATATCTGAAATCATGAGTTTGTATTAATCGTCTATGTCTTTCATAATTTAAAAACGTTGCGCCATAGGTTTGTTTAAATGCGTTTTTTGTATCAATTACAATTTGTGGGTCATCAGGGCAATCTGTCTCAAACGTTGCATAAAATCTATTTGGCTTTATATATAAACTTGTAAATTGAATTTCTAACTCTACTTTTGGAGTCATCTGGGTATTATACCACCTGATGGTTTTTATCTACTTGAAGAATTACTGTTAATTGGAGGAGTTGCTCTTTCTGCTGCTAAATCAAAAATTGTCCTTGGACCATTAATACTTACTACAGTTCTACCAACTCCAATAATATTTTCTAATAAAAGACGTCCTTCTGGATTTAAGCTGTGTTCCCAAGCGTTTCTAGAAACACATAGGGTAGCTAATCTAAAAACAGCTAATGAGACTTTTAGATGATTCATTTTCCTTCCACCGTGCAAGACTAATTCATATCCTATTGTTTCCCCTCTATCAAGACCATTTTCTACCGGAGCTATCGATGATACGGCAATTTTTCGTCTGGTCCTGCAAAAATCTAATACTTGTCTGACACGTTCTTTTGTTATTGCACCATTCCTTGCTGCCGCTTCAAGTTCCATAAGGGGATTATAAAATTTTAGATCTAATTGTCAATCCACCAAAATTTTCAAAGTTATCATTAGTTTTACCTTCTGCCTACTGTTTCTTCCGCAGTTTGCGCTATTTTTTCTCTTAGCCATATATTTGCAGATGAAGGAAAACGACTTACTTGTAAGCCATTGGGGTTAAGGTCTATTATCCCTAATAACTCTTCCTTTCTTGTAGTCGCCGGATTACCAATCGTACACCAAGGAGGTTCTGTTTCAAAAATAGCCTGTCCATGAATCCCTTTAGTTCTTCCTACAAAAGCATGTCCAAATAAAATTTGGGCAATAACAAGGCTTGTTCCAGAATCACTGATTTCATCTACAATACAAACTGATTTACCGTCAAAATACGTTCTGTCAGTTAAAACTCGGTTGCCATTCGCATCTTTTTCTCCAGTTCCAATCGTAAACATCTTTCTTAAATCATCTATCATCTCTGGGTCAGGATCTACATGAGTTGAGAATTATTTTAATACTTTTCTTCGTTTTTCTCGTCCTATATTTACAAAATGGACTGCGGGACGTTTTTTATTAGGAAACATTCTTCTATACATATCTATAAAAAGCCAAGTAGTTGGTCTTGTGGACTTATCTAAAAATACCAGGCAATCATATCCTGCAATATCAACTCCGTTTATAAAATCAACCATTGTGTCTCCAATTTGTCTTCTTACATTAACATCTTCTAATTGCCCCACTTCCTCTTCATCTATCCACTTAGGAGCTTGGACTTTTTCGTATATAGACATAAGTAGTTTGGGATTATAGGATATTTAATTTCTACTTGCAATTTATTTTGTTTTTACGTAACAATTATATTAATG
>CAZUZF010000040.1:0-6367 GCA_964624955.1 uncultured Gammaproteobacteria bacterium | reverse complement strand
ATTAAAGGCTGGCCACTTAAAATTCTTATCAAATCATGGATTGTAATTAAAGCAATTAAACCAAGCAACACTGCCATTCCAATAGTATGTGCCATTGTTTCAAACCTTGGAGAAACCTTTCTACCGCTAACTCCTTCTATGAGAATAAACAATAATCTTCCCCCATCAAGTGCTGGTATTGGCAAAATGTTAATTATGGCAAGATTTAAAGAAAGAAGGGAAACAAAAGAAAGTACGGCAGGAAGACCAATTTCAACAACTGTCCCGGTTAGCTGTGCAATTCCAACAGGACCTGCAACATCTTTAGGAACACTGCCTTGTGTTACTAACTGAAAAACTACTGTTACGAGTCCTTTTCCAATTAAAACTGACTGGTTTAAGACTTCTCTTGTCCCAACAAAGGGCGCTTCCCAGATAGGATATTTTTTGGTAACTACACTTTGGGAAATTGCAACTCCCATAGGTCCTTCCCCTTTGGGATATGTTTTACGTGGAGTAATTTCAATAGTTTTAACAGTTCCTTTATTATCTTTAACCTCAAGTATTATATTTTCTCCCAAATGCTTTTTTGTATATATTACCAACTGATCTGGACTTTCTATTTTTATACTATTAATAGAGACTATTGTGTCACCTTTTTTAAGTCCTGCTGTTTGTGCTGGTGCGCCACTGATTATTCTATCCACTATTACCTCTTTACCAGGAATAGCAACGCCTATAAAGGAAAAGAGAATTGAGATTATTAAAACTGCAAAAACAAAATTCATGAATACTCCTGCAAAAACGACTGACGCTCTTTGCCAGACGGGACGGGAATAAAACGCCCTACTTTCATCTTTACCTACATTCGTTTTTTGGGCTGTTTTTGAAAGACTTACTTTCCCTGATCCTGCTTCGTCTTCTCCGTAGAGCTTTACAAATCCCCCAATAGGAAGCCAGTTTATGGAATAAATTGTCTCTCCCCACTTTTTTCCAAAAGCACGGGGTGGAAGACCAAAACCAAATTCCTCAACCTTAATATTAAAAAACTTGGCAACAAAAAAATGCCCAGCTTCATGGATTAATACCAATACTGAAAGGATGAGAAGAAAAACTAAAATAGTAACCATCATAGCATCTAGACAGTATAGCAAAAGATTTGTAATTTTAGAAGGATTAAAGAGGTTTTTAAATTGCCATTAACTCCTGCTCTTTTTGTTTTCCAAGACTGTCAATTTGAATTATTGTTTCATCTGTTAATTTTTGTATTTCTTTTTCAAGTCTTTGGTTATCATCTTCTGTGATTTGTTTTTCATTAAACTGTCTTTTAATATCATTCAAAGCCTGGTGTCTTACCTGCCTTACCTGAATTCTTCCGCCTTCCAGTTTTTGATTAACCAAATGAACCAATTCTTGTCTTCTTTCTTCTGAAAGTGGTGGGATGGAAATTCTTATTATATTTCCATCAATTACAGGAGTAAGTCCTGTATTTGATTCTAAAATGGCTTTGTGGATTTCTCCTATTATTGATTGATCATATGGTGTAATTGCAATTGTCTGGGGATCACTTGCTTGAATTTGGGCAAGTTCAATAACTTTAAGTTTCTGTGTTCCTCCGTATGCGTTAACAACAAGATGTTCAACGAGTGCGGGTGATGCTTTACCAACCCTTACGGTTGAAAGATCAGTTTTTAAAACCTCTAGAACTTTGTCCATTTGGGTTTTTGTGAAAGATTGTATAGGATCCATTATATTTCAAATCTTGTAATTTTCTTTATGACAATATTTTCGCCTAGAGTGCCAATAGTTTGTTTTAGAAGTTGCTCTATCGTCATTGAACCGTCTCTAATATATTCTTGTTTGAGTAAAGTGTCAACGTCTTTAGGATCCAAGGCTGCAACTTGCATGGCAATTTCATGGGCAAGTTTTTTAAAATCATCGGTTCTTGCTACAAAGTCTGTTTCACAAAGTATTTCAACCAATGCTCCTACTTTTCCGTTTTGGTGGATGTAAGCTTCTATTAGTCCCTGGCTTGTCTTTCTATCAGCCTTTTTTTCGGCTTTTTCAATCCCATGTTTTTTAAGCCATTCTAAAGCTTTTTTTAAATCTCCGCTTGTTTCTTCCAAAGCCTTTCTGCAATCCGCAATTGAGGCAGCAGTTTCGCCTCGAAGCTGTTTAATTAATTTTACGTCAATTACCATTATTTGCCTCCCTATTTATTTTTAGCAGATTTTTTAGTTTTTGTCTTTGTTTTAGGTTTTTCTTTTTTTTGGGAAGGTTTTTGCGCTTTAATTTCAGTTTTTTTGGCTTCTTTAGGTTTTTGTACACCTTGTGTTTCCTGTTTTTCCTCTTTTGATGCTTTTTGTGATTTAACACCTAATGCAAAAGCATCTAAGATATGGGAAACGATTAATTTAATGCTACCTACCGCATCGTCATTTGCAGGAATTGGATAGTCAATAACAAAAGGGTCTGCATTTGTATCAACAATCGCAACTGTAGTAACATTTGTTGCCAAGCTTTCCCTTACTGCCAGGTTTTCCAAATGGGAATCGACAATAAATAAAGCGTCTGGTTTTTGGGACATTTCAGATATGCCTTGATAGAAAAGTTCTAGTCTTTGTCTTTCCTTATCCCAAAGCCCTATTTCTTTTTTAGTGTATTTTGCTTTTTCTTCCGGGCTTTCCAGCTTTGCTTTTAAATCAGCTAGTTTTTTAAAGTTTCTGGAAACCTCTGTAAAGTTAGTTAGTATTCCGCCAATCCATCTTTGGGTGATATAGAAAAGTTTTTGTCCGTTTTTAGCAGTTTGGGGTTTAAGAGTTTCTCTTATCCTTAGAGCCTCTTCCTCAACAAGCTGTTTTGCCTGTTTTTTGGTTGCAACAACCAAAAGGGTTTTTCCATTCTGTCCCAATTCTTTTACAAACTGCGCTGCTTCATCTAATCCTTGTTTGGTTTTTGCAAGATCAATTATCTGGATATTGTCCCTTGACTCGAAAACAAAATCCCTTGCTTTAGGGTTTGATCTTGTTACCTGATGGCCAAAATGGCATCCTGCCTCTAGAAGTTCTTCAAGTGTAATTTCTTTCATATTATTTTTGTCCTTTGTACCGCCATTTAGACGAGGATAAATAACTCCAAGGACAATGTCTAAATGTGAGTATTGCGTAGTATTATATATATAGTATTGCTAAAATTCAAGAGTAAACTTGTAAACCTTGACAAAGTAATTTAAACTATACTATTCTAAGTTAAAGACGAGTTTATGAACTTTTTTAAAAAAGCTCTTATTTCCCTGTTTGCGATCTCTGCAGTTTTAGTTGGCTTTTTATTCTTATTCCAAAGTAAAACAAACGCAGCGTGTCCAAATCCCATACTCACCAAAGACGGAAGCACTAAGGGAACAAACAAAATAACATTTCACTTTACCATTAAAAATTGCGCCGGAACAAACACCGCAAGGACTTATAAATTAAGCGCAGACCTTCCGGGAGGAAATAATACAAAATGGAAGGTAAGCTTTTTAGGAAACACCGTTACAAAAAGCACAAACAAGTTTGAGGTCAGGGTTGCAAAAAACGCTACGGTTAAATTTGATGCTGTAGTCACGCCTCCAACTAATGTAAACAAAGGAGAACACAGTGTAATAATAACGGCAACACGAGCCGACGGAAACGGAAAAGCAAACGCTCAAGTTAATTATTTTGTTGAAGAAGGCGGCGGAGGTGGCGGCGGCGGAGGAGATGAAACCGCCTGTGCAAACCCGAAACTGGAACAGACCGGGGTAGAAGGGATTATTTTTAAGCTGACAATAACAAATCCTTGTGAGAAGGAAAATAAATATAAGCTAAAAGCAGATCCTCCGGGTGGAACAAACACAAAATGGAAAGTGCAGATAACCGGAACAAACGTCAGCGACAAAGACGTAATTACGGTTGGAGGGCTAAAAACAGACAGTTTCAATGTTAAAGTTGACCCTCCTTCTGATGTCAACGCGGGAACACATAAAACAGTTTTTAGCGCGGTTTCACAAAGCAATAGCAATCATAAAGCAACGCTTAATTTGAAGACTGTTATTGATACCGTCGATGAGTGTAAAAGACAAAGCCCTACACTTGCCTCAGCTGAAAAGGATAAAAACGGCAAAAAAGGAGAGATGATTACATATAATGTCGACATTACAAATAATAATCCAAACTGTATTGCCAAGAATGCGGATTTTGCCATTAAAGTGACTGAAAAACCGGCTGATTGGACTGTAAAGCTTTTTAAAGGAGACGGAGCCAAATTGGAAGACGGATTGAATATCGCCTCTGGCAATAAAAAGCTTTTTAAAGTAAAAGTTACGTCACCGGAAAGCACAACCAACGGTGAAACTGTAAGCATTACAATTCAAGCAATTCAAAACAAAAACGACAATTTTAAAAACACCATTACTCTTACCTATACTGTTGGGAATGATGATCAAGTCTGTATCGCAGAAGAAATAGTTCCGCATTTTGAATGCCAGAATCAGTCTTGTGTCAAAGTTGATAGTTGCGGAGTAAACAGCGGAGGTTGTGAATCCGAGGGGGGAAGCTGCCAGACAGACGTAACGCCTCCAGTATGCGTCCAATCTGATATTCCACCAGAAACCGGAGTTGCACCCTTAACAGTTACCTTGCACGGTGGAGGCAAGGTGGGAGAAGGTGACGTTGTCGGCTCTATTGACGGATACCAGTGGGATTTCGAAAATGACGGAGAGTGGGACACTGACGTTATTCTTGATCCAATCTCCCATGTATATGAAAACCCTGGACTATATACGCCAAAATACAGAGTTCGGGGAAATACTACATGGAGCGATATTTGCGACTATAAATATGACGTGGTTGTAGATGAATCAGGAACCCAAGCTACCTTTGTCTCTTTTATCTTGGGTCTTGACACAATTGGAACGACGGGAACAAGCACCGTTGCATTATCCCAAAATTCAAATAAAAACCCCACCCGTCCCGAAAGACCGGTAATTGTTGAAGTATTTAACGATGCTAACGAAAAAGTCGCCGAAGTTGAAGGTACTATTAACTATGATTCTGATGCCTCAAGCCCTAGCTTTGGTAAATTTACCGGCAACGTTGCCCTGCCAAGCGATTTTATCAGCGGAAATTACACTGTAAAAGTAAAAACAGGAGGCTATCTGACAAAACAGATTCCGGGTATCCAAAAACTTACAGCCGGAAAAGATAATCTCCTGCCTTTGGTTAACCTAACAGCCGGAGACATAAACAGCGATAATTCAATCAGTCTTACAGATTACGGTATCTTTATAAGCTGTTCATTCTTTGCCAAAACCGACGAGGCAAAGGAAAGCTGCAATGCAGATGAAACATTTGCAATTTATTCGGACTTAAATGATGACGGAGAAGTAAATGAGATAGATTACGGATACTTCATTCAGGAATATTCGGTACAAGAGGGAGATTAATTGATTGACAAAAGCTTAAAAATACTTGACAATTATTTTATACACATATGGAAGAAAATAAAAAACCAGTTACTAATACACAACCACAAGAAGAAACAAAGCCTGCTCAGACCGGCGTTCCTCTAAAAACAATTATTCTTATAGTAGTACTTGCAATTGTCGCCGTTTCCCTTGTATATGTCGCCTTTTTTACCAATAATTCTCCTCTAAGACAAATAATAGAAAAACAAAGGGAGGTTAAAAATCCCGCACAGACCATTCTTACGATAGATGAAAACGCAAGAGACGAGGAAACAAATGAGTATTATTCTATAGTAACTGTCAATACAGGAGAAAACAACATCAACGGGGTACAGCTTGAACTCTACTTTGATCCCACACTACTGAGAAACGTCACGGTTACACCTTTGGATTTTTTCCCGCAATCTGTTGAACTTCTTAAAAAAATTGATCAGACAAACGGAAGAATTTCGTACGCCTTAACTGTTTCTCCCGGGGAGAGTGCTGTAAACGGAAAAGGAAATCTTGTAAAAATATCCTATACTCCAATTGGAAGTGCAAAGATCAGCTCGGTAATCAATTTCCTTCCCAAAACTGAAGTTTCGGGAGAAGGAACCGCAGCTTCGCTTCTTAAGGAAACACATGATGGGAGTGTAAATATTGAAGAAAGAGTTGTAGTACCCGTTTCTCCTGCCTCGGCAACTGTCAGTCCAACACCTTAAAAAGGCTTAAAATTTAATTGACTTATACGTCCATTATTATATATGCTAAAGTTGGGGCTACAAGATGAGCAAAAAATTTCGATTACTTGCACTTATCCTTATTATTCTTGCCATTCCCCTAACCGTCTTTATGGCAAGACAGGTCCAAAATATTATAAACCGCGCTGCAGGACTTGATGGAAAACTTGCCTTGGGAATTTCT
>CAZUZF010000039.1:0-7186 GCA_964624955.1 uncultured Gammaproteobacteria bacterium | reverse complement strand
GAGAACGTGCAGCCTTTTCAATTAGAGACATTAACGCTTCCCAATACTCAAGAATTTGTCCTATCAGAAGCCCTGAAGGACCAAATATCGGACTTGTAACATATCTTGCCCTTTATGCAAGGGTAAACAAATTTGGCTTTTTAGAAGCTCCATACAGAAAAGTAGTTCACCAAAAAGGTATTGCTAAGGTAACCAATGAAATTGTTTATATGGATGCAGACGATGAAAAAAACCACTATATTACCCATCTTGGAGTAGTTGGCGAAAACGCAAAAATAACAGATGAAAGAGTTCCGGCAAGATTTAAGGGTGATTTTATAGAAACAGATAGGAAAAACATTGAATACGTTGATATTGTTCCAAGACAGGTTGTGGGGAGCGCTGCTTCACTTATTCCTTTTGTTTCCCATGACGAAGCAAATAGGGCTTTGATGGGAACTCACATGCAGTGTCAGGCAGTACCGCTTTTAAAACCTCAAAGCCCAATTGTCGGAACTGGCATGGAAAAAACAATCAGTGAAATGATGGGAAGAGTAATCTATGCTCCTTTTGATGGAACAGTTGAATATGCAGATGCTGATAAAGTAGTATTTAAAGGAAAAAGTAAAAAAGAAGAAATAACATACTACATTAACTCATTTCAGCGAACCTCACAGGCAACAGCCTATACCCAAAAAACAATGGTAAAAACGGCAGACAGAGTTAAAAAGGGCGATTTATTAATCGATGGTCCTTCATCTGAAAACGGAGAATTGGCTCTTGGCCAAAATCTTTTAATAGCCTATATGGCTTTTGACGGTCTTGGTTATGAGGACGGTATTGTAATTTCGGATAGATTGGTTAAAGAAGACACGCTTTCCTCAATTCATATTGAAAAATATGAAGCAGCGGTTGTTGAAACAAAACTAGGGCCTGAAGAAACAACCAGAGACATTCCAAACGTTTCAGAAGAAGACTTGGCAAATTTAGATGAAGACGGAATTGTGGTAGTTGGTAGCGAGGTTGAGCCGGGAGATATTTTGGTTGGGAAAATCGCTCCCAAAGGAGAAACAGAGCTATCTGCTGAAGAAAGACTGCTTAGAGCTATCTTTGGCGAACAGGCCAGAGAGGTAAGAGACACATCTTTAAGAATCCCACACGGAGAAAGAGGAACAGTAATTAGTGTTGCCATATTAGACAGGAAAAAAGGAGACGAGTTAGAGCCTGGAGCAATTAGAAAAATAATTGTTGAAGTAGCCCAGCTTCGACACGTTGTTATCGGAGATAAGCTGGCTGGAAGACATGGAAACAAAGGTGTTATTTCAAAAATACTTCCCCAAGTAGACATGCCGCATTTGATTGACGGAACACCGGTTGACATTATTATTTCCCCAATTTCAGTCCTTGCCAGAATGAATTTGGGACAGTTATTGGAAGCTCATCTTGGCTGGGCTGCACAAAGCTTGGGGCAAAAGATTGCCATGCCGGTATTTGAAGAAGTTAATGAGGCAAACATTGAAGAAGAACTCAAAAAAGCAGGACTTCCGGTAAGCGGAAAAGCAGTGCTTTTTGACGGAAGAACAGGACATCCTTATGAAAATCCGGTGGTTGTTGGAATTGAGTATGTTATGAAACTAATCCATATGGTAGAGGATAAAACCCACGCAAGATCAACAGGACCGTATTCTTTGGTCACCCAGCAGCCTCTTGGTGGAAAAGCCCAAATGGGAGGTCAACGTCTTGGAGAAATGGAAGTCTGGGCCTTGGAAGCACACAGGGCAAGATATACCTTGCAGGAAATGCTTACAACCAAATCGGATGATGTTGTAGGAAGGGCCAAGGCATTTGAGGCTATTGTTAAAGGAACGGACATTCCAACGCCAAAAGTTCCCGAATCCTTTAAAGTACTTATTAAAGAATTAAACGCACTGGGTTTAAGCGTTGTTCCTGTTGGGGCAACCATTGTGGACAAACCAATTGACGAGCCAATTGAAAGCGTAGAAAAGCTTAAAAAAGCAGTTGAAGAAGAGGGAATTGAGACAGAGGCAAAGGAATTAGCAGCAGAACTTGGTGGGGAGGAAATAATTGACGACGCAACTACTTCGGGATCAACTTCAGGTGTTGATGTAGCCCAGGCAGGTGCGGAAACAGTGGAGGGAGAGAAAGTAAATGAATAACAATATGGATAAGAAAAATAAAGATATAACAATTTTAGATTTCAAAGCCTTAAAGCTTTTACTTGCCAGTAAAGAAGATATTTTAAACTGGTCATATGGCGAGGTCACAAAACCCGAAACAATCAATTACAGGACCCTAAGGCCAGAAAAAGACGGACTTTTTGACGAAAGAATCTTTGGTCCAACCAAAGATTGGGAATGTTATTGCGGAAAATACAAAAGAATCAGAAACAGGGGGATAATCTGCGATAAATGCGGTGTTGAAGTAACGCTGTCAAGAGTAAGAAGGGAGCGAATGGGACACATTGCCCTTGCTTGTCCTGTCTCCCACGTCTGGTTTTTCAAAGGATCATCTTCACCCTTATCTCTTATTTTGGATATGTCTCAAAAATCATTAGAGGGTGTAATCTACTATGCCTCATATTTGGTAACTGATTTGGATGAGGACAAGAAAAAGCAAGCCTTAAAAGAGCTTTCCAAGACAATTGCCAAAAGAAAAGAGGAAATTAAAAAAGAAATAGGGCTTGAGGAAAAAAATCTTACTAAAGAAATGGTAGCTAAGAAAAAAGAAACAGCCAAAACCAAAGGCGAGCAAAGAGAACTTATTGAGCAAGAAATAGAGCTTTCAAAGAGGCAAAAAATTGCAAGACTTGAGGAAAGGCTGGCTAACGAAAGTAAAAAAATCGATGAAATTGAGGAAGCTTTGTCAAAACTTCTAAGAAGCCTCAAAATAGGAAGCGTTTTATCAGAAGATGAGTACTTTAAGATCTTGGAATACGATATTCCAATCTTTTTTGTCATTAAAACAGGAGCTGAAGGACTTTCAGAATTAATCGAAAAAATCGGTATTGCAAAACTAATTGTTGACCTTCGGGAAGAAACAGCCAAAGCCAAAGGACAAAAATACTTCAAACTCATCAAAAGACTTAGACTGCTTGAGGCAATGAGAAAAGCAGGAGTTGAGCCAAAATCAATGGTCTTTAACGTTCTTCCTGTAATTCCACCTGATCTAAGACCTATGGTCCAGTTGGCCGGTGGAAGATTTGCAACTTCTGATTTAAATGATTTATACAGAAGGGTTATTAACAGAAACAACAGGCTAAAGCATTTAATGGCACTGGGAGCGCCTGAAATAATTTTAAGAAATGAAAAAAGAATGCTTCAGGAATCTGTTGATTCATTAATTGACGCATCTCAAAGAACCACCCAGGTTGTTGCTTCACCCTTAAGATCACTATCCGATATGTTAAGGGGAAAACAGGGAAGATTTAGACAAAACCTACTTGGTAAAAGAGTTGACTATAGCGGAAGAAGTGTAATTGTAGTAGGTCCTGAACTTGAACTTTCACAATGCGGACTTCCCAAAGAAATGGCACTTGAAATGTTTAAACCCTTTGTTTTAAGGGAAGTAATTGTTAGAGGTTATGCTCCAAACATTAAAAGCGCAAAAAGATTTATTGAAAAAAGGTCTCCAGAAGTATTTGATATTTTGGAAGAAATAACCAAGGGACATCCAGTTTTACTTAATAGAGCTCCAACTTTGCATAAACTTGGAATTCAGGCTTTCTATCCAGTACTTATCGAAGGGTCTGCAATTTCACTTCATCCTTGTGTTTGTAGCGGTTACAACGCGGACTTTGACGGAGACCAAATGGCAGTTCACATTCCCTTGAGTCAAAAAGCCCAAGAAGAAGCAGCAACTCTAATGATGCCAAAACATAACCTACTTAAACCAGCTGATGGTTCCCCAATAACTTTGCCCAACAAAGAAATGGCGGTTGGAATTTTCTATTTGACCTCAATTGACGAATCTTTAAGAAGACAAAACCCATCTAGATTTTCTGATATAAATGAAGCATTTTTTTCCCATTCAATGGGTAAAATTATGTTTAGAGAGCCAATTTTAGTTAGATTTAACAATGAAATGCTTGAGACAACCTTGGGAAGGCTAATGTTAAATGAAAGGCTTCCTAAAACAATGGGTTTTATAAACAATCCGATTAAAGCATCAGGAATTAAAAAAATCATAACTAATGCTATTAAAACCTTACCTTCAGATGAGGTAGAAAAGTTAATTGATAACATTAAAGATTTAGGTTTTTACGGCTCAACTATTTCGGGAATTTCAGTTTCGGTTTTTGACAATGAAATGGTTGAAGGCAAGAAAAACTTTATAGAAGAGGCAGAGAAAAAAGTAGCTGCAATTGAGGATGACTATCTCGCAGGTTTAATTACAAATGATGAGAAAAAGAGGCTTTCAAATAATGTCTGGCTTGAGACAACTGAAAAAATTGCAGATCTAACTTGGGATAACCTTAAAGAGGGAAACGTAATTAGAACCATCATTGATAGTGAGGGAGCAAGGGCAGGAAAAGAACAGCTAAAACAGCTATCAGCAATGCGTGGTCTAATCCTTGATCCTTTGGGAAGAATTGTTGAGCTTCCTATTAAATCAAACTTCAGAGAGGGCCTTTCAATCTTTGAGTATGTATCATCTGCCAGAGGTTCAAGAAAAGGCTTAACAGACTCAGCCTTGAAAACTGCCAACGCAGGATATTTAACCAGAAGATTGGTTGACGTTTCTCATGATGTAATTGTAAGGGGAGAAGATTGTGGCACAAGTGAGGGGATATTGGTGGTAGATAACGAACCGGGAAGAACAGCTCCTTTTATTGAGCGAATTTTGGGTAGAACCGCTTCTCAAAGAATAGTTTCCCCAAAAACAAAGAAAGAAATTGTTAAACAAAATGAGGAAATAACTGAAGAAAAAGCAAGGGAAGTTGTTAACCAGGGGGTAACAGAAGTTTATATTAAAAGCCCAATAACTTGTAAACTTGAATACGGAGTCTGCAGTACTTGTTACGGCTGGGACTTTTCCACCAAGAAAAAAGTGAACTTGGGAGTTCCTGTTGGAGTAATTGCAGCCCAAAGTATAGGAGAACCAGGAACCCAGCTAACAATGAAAGTAAAACACTTTGGAGGAATTGTAATGAGCGATGTTACCCAAGGATTACCTCGTGTTGAAGAGTTATTTGAAATGAGAACTCCAAAAAGCCTTTCTCCAATCTCTGAGATAACAGGAAAAGTAAGCATTGAGACAAACGAAGACGGGTATATCATTAAAGTCAAAGGATCAAAGGCAAAACCGGTTGAAGAAAAAGAATACTTTGTTCCGCTTGCTTCAACTTTAAACATTGAAGATGGCACTGATATCTTAGCAGGAGCACAGCTTGCCACAGGATATCTTGATCCAAAAGAAGTAATTAAGATTAAAGGGCTAATTGAGGCTCAAAGATATATCATAACCGAAGCCCAGAAAGTATACGAATCCCAGGGTATTGGAATCAATGACAAACACTTTGAAACAATCCTTAGAAAAATGTCTGATAAGGTAATTGTTGAGACAGTTGGAGATACAGCACTTATCCCAGGTGACTTTATAACCAAAACAAGGTTTGAACAGATAAACGCTGAAGTATTGTCTCAAGGCGGAGAACCTGCAACTGCAAGACAGACAATTTTGGGAATTACTAAGTCATCTCTTTTCTCTGATTCATGGCTTTCTGCCTCTTCATTTCAGGAGACGACCAAAGTCTTAACTGATGCAGCCTTAGAGGGCGCAGAGGATAGACTGGTAGGTCTTAAAGAAAATGTCATTATAGGAAGACTTATCCCGGTTGAAGGAACTACGCCTGATACGGTATAATATAAAACCTTATGCCAACACTTAGTCAATTATCAAGAAAAGGAAGAAACAGAAAAGTAAAAAAAGTTAAAGCAACCGCTTTAAGAAGAATCTTTAATGCAAGGGAGCGAAGATATAAAGCTATTGAAGGTCCTCAAAAGCGTGGAGTAGTTACTTTGGTTAAGACAATGACGCCTAAAAAACCAAATTCAGCACTTAGAAAGGTTGCAAGAGTAAAGCTTTCCAATAGAATGGAAGTTACAGCCTATATCCAGGGAATTGGACATAGCCTTGCAGAACACGGAATTGTGCTTGTTAGAGGAGGAAGAGTCAAGGATTTACCAGGTGTAAAATATCATATAGTAAGAGGAAAATTTGATTTGCAAGGTGTTGAGAGTAGAAGATCATCTAGAAGTAAATATGGAGCAAAGAAAGGTTTGGGACCGGTTAGGGTTGCGGGAGTAGCTCCAGCAACACCCGCACCTGAAGCACCAGCTGCTGCTTAGTTAAATATGAGACACAAAAAGATTGAAAAAAGACAAATAGAGAAAGATAAAATATACGATAGTGCTTTGGTTGCCAAGTTTATAAACCGTATTATGAAAGACGGTAAAAAAAATGCTGCACAAAAATCTTTCTATAACGCTCTAGAAGAGCTTAAAAAAAGTGGAGCTGATGCACTGTCTACCTTTGAGACAGCCATAGCAAATGTCGGACCAAAAGTGGAAGTAAAGGCAAGAAGAGTTGGAGGAGCATCATATCAAGTACCTTTAGAAGTAAGAGGAGATAGAAAAAATGCTTTGGCAATTAGATGGATTGTTGAAGCGGCAAGAGCAAGATCAAATAGCGAATTTCATAGTTTTGCACAAAAATTGGCTGCAGAAATCTTGGAAGCCGCCAAAAATGAAGGAGCTGCTATTAAAAAAAGAGATACAGTTCATCGAATGGCAGAAGCAAATAGAGCATTCTCCCATTTTAGATTCTAATGTTAGAAGGAAGATTATTAGCGGACGTAGAATATATTAAAGGATCCTCAGCCCTATATCAACAGGCAGTAAGAGTATTTCATTCAGAAGAAGGCGTACAAGCAATGGCACGAGTATATCGTGGAGAAGCTAAAGATGCAGTATTAGAAAGGCACGGACACAGATATGTTTTATATCCAAGGGCTTTTGGAGCAACAGGTTATAATATTGGACACGCAATCTTAGTAGATACTCCGGATGGACCAGTTGAACATGATCCCATGACTCTTGTATTTGAAACCAATAGTGTCATAGCTCATCCAAACTATGAAGTAGGAGTTAATGGAATGCCAAAGGCGCAATCGTTGTATCTTGCACAA
>CAZUZF010000038.1:0-7364 GCA_964624955.1 uncultured Gammaproteobacteria bacterium | reverse complement strand
TAATCTTATAAACAGTAGCGTGTTTTTCTATATCCTGGCCTACTACGGTTACCAATAAATACTTAGACATTAGATAAAAGTTGATTATTGATAGAAAAATAAATGAGAAATAAAGAAGTGCTTGGGTTAAAGAAAGACTTCCAAAAAGCTTTAAAAGAATTGCAACTGATAATGAATATGGAAACCAACTCCACCCATTACCAGAATAACCAGGAAAATTGATAGGATTCCAATTATAAAAAAAGGTCTCAACTGCAAATCTTATATCAAGAGGCAATAACGTATCCCAGTAGTAAAGTATCGTTCCATGATTAAACCAACTATATATACTGGTAATAGAGAGTATAAAAGCAGCAATAATTACAATAATTTTTTCTCTTTTTATATACTTCATTGAGAATTAAGCAAACTATTAAGATAAGAAATTCTTTTGTGTATCTTAGCATAACTTTCTATATTTGTATTTGCGATCATTCTAAAGAATATATGTTTTCTTATAAAAGCAAGTATAAATTTTGGTGCAAGCAATGAAAAGAAAAACCAAAACCAGTAGGTAAGTGAAAATCTAAATTTTGGCAAAATTTCTAAAACTCTTCTGGAGAAAATTTTAAGGTTAGAATTACTTGTATAAAATTTTGCTGCTGGAAATTCCTTTATAACTATTTTTAATCTCTTATTTAAAAACTGTTCATATTCATTTCTTCCCAATAGTCCGCCGACTTCTGTAAAATACTTTTCAAATCTAAACTTTCCATTACTTAGTTGGTATCTTGGATGAGAAGCGTTTTGCGACCAAGATGCTGCAAGGAATTGTTGTTGAACAAAATATCCCCCATATTGATAGATGTTATAGAAAATAATCTTAAACCAAGCTACAAATTCCGAATTCATAAGATCAATGTTTTTAGGATAGTTATTTTTAAATACTATTCCCGTAATAAAGAACGGATCAATTTTTTCAATAAAATCTACAATAGCCTTTTTATCTTCTTTAGGTTTGATTCCAAAATCTTTATGAATGTCCTTATGAAAATCAAATATCAAATCCCTCTCGTGTAAAACATTCAGGTAGTTCATTCTGACGAAACCATAATTTCCTTTCTTGATAAGAGCATAAATACTACTTAATGTTTGGGGAAAGATAATGAAATCATCATCACCATGCAATAATATATAGGCACCGCTTGCTGCACGGATAGCTTTTCGCAAATTAGGAATCCACCCAATGTTTCTTACATTCTTTGAATACTTAATTCTTGGATCCTTAAATTTCTTTACAACGTCTTCTGTCCCGTCATTAGAATTATTGTCAGAAATAATTATCTCAAAATCGGAAAAATCCTGCATTAAAATACACGAAATAGCAAGTTTTAAATTATTTGCTCTTTTATATGTAGGAATTAAAATAGAGAAAAAAGGTTTTTTAATCATTCTTAACATAGCGAAGAATCGTGTTTACAATTTGGTCAACGGAAAGATTGTTTGCTTCTCTCATAAACTCCTGATTCCCTATAACTTTAGTAAACCTATCGGGCACTCCTAACCTTTTAAATTTAGTACTAATGCTATTTTCTGCTAAAACTTCCGAGACTGCACTTCCTAATCCACCAATTACTGAATGCTCTTCTAAGGAGAATATTGCTCTCGTTTTTTTTGCACTGCTTATGATAATATCGGAATCAAATGGTTTTAGCGTATGCATACTCACCACTCGAACGCTAAGTCCTTTTTTGGTAAGATTTTTTGAAACCTCAAAAGCTCTATAAAGCATAGTACTCGTAGCAATTATTGTTAAATCTTTTCCGTCCGTAATCATTGCTCCTTTCCCCACCTCAAGCTTTGACTTTGTATTATGAATAACCGGCTCCCCTGCTTTTCCTAGTCTTATATAAACGGGGCCTTTTATTTTAAGTGTTTGCCTTGTTACAAATTCTACCTCTATCGGATCTCCTGGGCAAAAAATTGTTAGATTAGCAAGAGTTCTTAAAACTCCTATGTCTTCTAATCCGTGGTGAGTGTGACCATAAGGTCCGTAGGAAAATCCTGCTCCAACTCCAACAATTTTGACATTTAAATTTTGGTAACAAATATCATTTCTTATTTGTTCAAAATTTCGCATTGTTACAAAAGGAACAATTGAGTAGATAAAAGGAATTTTTCCCTCCATGGCTAAACCAGCGGCAAGACCCGTCATGTTCTGCTCGGCAACTCCGGCATTAAGATACTGCTTAGGCAGGTTTTTGATATAATTTTCAAACACAGAGAATCCTAAATCCCCCGTAATAAGCATTATGTCTTTATTCTTTTGTGCTGATTCATATAATGTGTTTACGAATGCTATTCTCACTCTAAGCTTAACCTCCTTATCGCCTCATCAGCCTCTTCTTGCGTAGGTGATTTATATTGAGACGATATTTTATTTACATAAATAGGTACTCCACCTAACCCTTTAATCGTATGAGCAATAATGACCGTCGGCTTGTTTTTTTTAATCGGGGTTTTTTTTAAAGCAGCAATCAATTCATTAAAATTGTGCCCGTCTAATTCAACTGCCTGCCATCCAAAACATTCCCATTTTTTTGAAAATGGCTCTAAATTCAAAACATCCTTTGTATACCCAAATCCCTGAAGCTTATTGTAATCAACTATTGTAACAAGATTATCAAGCTTATGGTGACCGGCAAACAATATCGCTTCCCAGGTTGATCCTTCGTCACATTCACCATCTGAAATAATACAGAAAATTCTATGTTTCTTACTGTCTATTTTGCCTGCATATGCCATGCCCACTGCCATTGATAAGCCATGGCCTAAAGAACCCGCCGAGACTTCCACTCCTGGTACACAATGCCTGGTAGAATGTCCAGGAAGCTTACCATTATTGCTTTCGTATCCTTCTAAAAGTTTTTTATCGAAAAAATCACACTCTGCCAAAACCGCGTATAGAGCTTTAGCGTCATGAGCTTTACTAAAAACAAGTCTGTCACGGTCCTTACCATAAGGATTTTTCGAATCAATATTCATTATTTCAAAATAGAAAGAAACTAGAATCTCAACGCAAGACAATGCTCCGCCAGTATGGGCACTTTTTGCTCGAAAACTCATTTCGATTATGTCTTTTCGCACCTGTTTTGCTTTATTCCTAAGAAAGTTTATGTTCTTATTTGATAACATAAATGCTTTGTAATTATACTACAAATAATATATCTTACCTGTAATTGCTATTTTCTTTTTTTAAAATACTTAACAAAAACGTACTTTGATAACCTTATCCCCATTAAATCAATATATTTATATATAAGGTATGAGCAAAATAATATAAAAGTTACGGAGATACAAAAAGTTATTAAAAAGGCATTATTGTAAGATGTGTATTTTACAGCGTTTATAAAGACAAAACTTGAAAATGAGTTTACTATAATAAAATGGATAACATACATAGAAAAAGATATTTTACCTAAGAAGAATAATACTGGAACAAGCAGTCTTATATATCTTCGCGCTGCGCTTGAAATAATAATGCCATAATTACGAGTTTTAAAAAATTTGTATGTTAAAACGTACCCGCTTAATATAAAAAAAATATAAACCGCAAAATTTCCATTATAGAAAATATTTAGTGGACTTCCTGATAATTGAGTCAGTACTTTATCTTCAGATGGATAAAGAAATTTTGGATAAAATCCATAGAAATGGTGATATATAACTACTATAAATGCAGCAAGACCTCTTAATCCATCAAGATAAATAATCTTTCCCTCCACAATTTTTCTTTTATTAAGTAATTTATTTAATACTTTCAATCTTATCTTCCCAATTTCTAAATGAAAATGTTTATAGAATTTAGGAATTATTCTTATGTAGAAGAATATCAAAACTAAAACAATTAACGTTATGGTTAGGATTAATGATCCAATAAAAATGTTAGGGTTATAAATAACGGTATTGTAAAAAGATTGACTCAAATACTCAAAATTAAAAATAGAGGTTGTCATACATAATTAATATTTGCAAAAGATAAGTCATTTGACTTTTTTATCTTTAGGGCTCTTTAAATCTAAAATAGTCTGATAGTTAAGTTTTGAAAAATAATTTGCGTCTTGAAAGGCTTTTTTATCTTTCTGTGAAACTTTATTTGCTTCTTTATCAAAAATCTCCTGATGTTTCAATACCGCTAATTTTATTTTATTATCCAGTTCTTGAGTAATCCCTTGATGTCTCCAAAATGCCCACTTATAGTCTGTAACTAAAATTGTAAAGTAATGTTCTCCTTTCAAAGCTGTTTCTTTTGCTAAAGCAATATTTCCTTTATCTAATAGAAGCACGCTTGCATAAATTGTCTTATCTGCCATGATCAAATCCCACTCTATTTTTTTTATGGGATCTGCAATCAACTTTGAGATAATTTTATCTCTTAAAACTTTTAATTTATATAGTGGATTGTCTGGTAACATACCCGGCCAAGCAAGCTGGTAATCAACAGAGGTGGATTTTGTAGAAACCTCATCAATGAAATCTATTTTTTTTTGAGCAAAACTTGTTGTCCCAGAAAATAAAAACAAAAAGAAAGCAATTAAAAAGAATACAAAAAATAAATTCTTCATTTTAAAATTATAGACTTGATTATATGAAAAAACACATTTTTTAGCAATTGAATGATATGCTTCAATTAATTTCATCCAAAATTCCATTCGTGTCCAATTTAAAATTCTAAACATCCTCCAGTTAAGAATTTAGCGCATGATATTAAACAACAACATTTGGGGAATTTCTTTGCAAAAGCTTATAACTTGACTTAATTAAAAAAATAAAATGAAAAATTACGAAAAAATTCATTAGGCGTGGATCCACTATCCCTTTTACTTGAGGAGATAAATCAACTATCCATAACCCATCTAAAATTAAAAACATCATAGATAAGTAGCAATAAAACCTTGCTTTAGGTTGATTTTGAGTTTCTGCTAATAAAATCAAAATTATGGGAAAAGAGTAATATAATCGATAACTAAAAGCAATCTCTGGAACAAGATTTATAAAAGCAGTTATAAAAGTTAGTAAAAAGATTAAAAAATATTTGTTAGTTTTTAACTTCAATAAATATTGGAAAGAAAAAACAGGTTTTTTTAACAGACTTAGGAACTTGACTAAATTCTTTTTCTTAAAAAAATTTTTAGAAAGAAACGCAATAACAAAAGTTAGTATAATAATAATTAGGGTTAATAAGTTATTTGGGTATGCGTCGCAATTCTGAGTTTTAAGACAATCTGTAAAATAAGATGCAAGAGCAGCGGGAGAATGATTGTATTCTGGACTAAAGTTAACAGTAACTCTTTCATTCCACAAATATACTCTGTTTAGAAAAGTTAAAATACCAGTAGGCGATCCAAATATATTTGGTAAATAAGTAATAATTATAAAAGACCCCAAAAAAGAAAAAAGTTTTAAGATAATATTTTTTGAAAATAAAATAAAAACTACTGAAAACGGAAAAATAAAAACTTTAGCATTGGTAATTGCGCCCAATAAAATTCCCATAAAAACAGAATAAAATTTCCCATACTTATCCAATAATTTTTTTTCGTTAAATTTAAGTAGGACTATAAAACCTAATGCCAAAGAAAGAAAAATATCAACATTACCCATATAAAGACCGAGAATTCCGGGTATTGAAAAAAAGAAAGCTAAAATAAAAAGCAAGGCAATTTTTTTTGTTTTAGAGGACATCTTTTTAAATAAGATTTTGAAAAAGAATAAATATAATAAAAATGAGGGAATAAGGAGTAATATATATATATATAAGGATTATTCTCTAGTCTTAAAAGAATAAACGGAGCTATAATTAAAGGGAATATATGTCCACATGCAGAATTAACCCAACCCAATTGATTCATTAATTCTCCACTTACCATAAATTTACTTCTTACATACACACATGTATTAAAATCATTAGCGAAAACAAGACCTAATTTTTTTGGTACGGAAGCAAACTGAGGAGGGAAAATAGATGAGACAATTGGATTTGAAATTAAAATAAGTAAAAACAAAATAAAAAAAATTATGAATGTTTTATTTTTGATTAAAAATAATATTTTTTTTATAAAATTGTTATGCATTTAATTTAAACTGTTTTTATAATTTATATTAGGCTCCGCAACACAAATAAGACTTAAACCAAAACCAAAATTAACATTATTCTCTAAATATTTAAACCAAAAAAATAATAATCTTGAGATTAATAAGTCTAAAATATTTTTATGCCTCTTTGTTCTTATTTCTGCTTTTAGAGCTCTTTTAAAAATTTTCTCACTTATAAGATATGGAAGAAAACCAAAGGCGTTCCAGTATCGAATTTGCTTTATTTTAAAACCATTGGCCTCAATCAACTTGACTAATTGTTTTTTTGAATATCTTCGAAAGTGTCCGAGGGCCCTATCTCTTTTCCCCAATAAAAAGGAGTAGGCTGGAACAACAATTATAACCGTGCCGTTATCATACAACTTACTTTTAATTTTTTTTAATATTACTGAGTCATCTTCTAAATGCTCTAAAACATCAATAACAGTTATTGAATGGAATTTTCCTTTAACTTTGCTTAAATCCTCAGCAGATTTCTTCTCAATTTTAATATCTTCCCCGTAAAATGTTTTTGACAGTTCTATTAAATTAGCATCTGGTTCTATTCCATAGGCGTTAATTCCAGATTCTGTCATTAAATTAACCAAATGTCCACTGCCGCACCCAATATCTAAGGCTTTTTCTCCTGAAACTTTCTTTAAAATGAGGCTATATAAGTTTTTGTTCCTAAAATCAAAACTCAAATCATCTAGGCTTAAATAAAATTTTTCGAGGTTAACAGCCGCTCTTGACATAAGGCAAACTTTTAAAAGATAAGGGTGAATAAATTATTTTATCCTTTTCTTCAACATTCCTATTCTATTATCATCTTCGATATGGATAGCGGAATAATAATTTTTTTTATTTTGAAGCCAAAGAAGTTCAAACATATTAGCTTTAATAATTCCCTTTTCTACCTTTTTGAAATTACTAGGAACATTGAATACTATTTTTCTGGTTTCAAAGCGATCCAGAAGTTTTCTAGACGCAAGCTTTTTAATAAATGGGATTGCCTCAACCGCAATGCCCCCACCCATCGTGGTTCTCAAACCCTTTTTCTTTGCCATGGTAAACATTGACTGTGCAATTTCATACAATTGGTCACAATTAATGTCATCCCTTCCCAGTCCCAATGATCCTGACATATCTACTCTTCCCAATGTAACAGTATCAATGAGGCGTATCAACTTAACATTTAATATTTCTTTGAGATTTTGAAATCCTTGGTATGTTTCAATATTTACTCCAAA
>CAZUZF010000037.1:0-7647 GCA_964624955.1 uncultured Gammaproteobacteria bacterium | reverse complement strand
CAATACGATGCAAAGTTTATTTTCGATGAAATAGCATATAATTTTATGCCTATGGAAATTGGGTCTGCTTTTGGGAACGCGCAACTTGATAAACTTTCCAAATTCAAGCAAACGAGAGAAAAAAACTTTAAACATCTTTATGAATTTTTTAAAACCTTCGAAAAGTTCTTTATTCTTCCTAGTCAAGATAAAAGAGTAAGAACTCAATGGCTGGCATTTCCCTTAACTATTAAAGAGGGGAGTCCGTTTACAAGGCTTGAATTAGTAAAATATTTGGAATTAAATAACATACAAACTCGACCAATATTTACAGGCAATATTTTAATGCAGCCTGGATTTAAACATATTCCCCATAGAAAAAACGGTAAATATACTTTTACAAATCGAATAATGAAGCAAAGTCTTCTAATAGGATGCCATCATGGATTAGAGAAAATACACCTTGAGAAGATAAAGAAAGTATTTAGACAATTCCTTAAAAATAACTAACTTATTTTCTTGCTAATATTGCTACACCAAGGCCTTTTTCATTTTCTACCATTGTATCCAAAAGTGACAACAATATTAAAAATGGGTAGAAAAAACCAGATAATATAAAACTTTTCTCAAGTAGAATATGGTTAATCTCCCATGCAAGCTTTCCAAAAAATCCAAAAGTTTCTTTAACCTCAACTGTTTTAAACCCTAAATCTCTCAGATCTTTCGTCAACTCCTTTATCATAAATCCTTCCCGGACATGATCTTCGTGATGCCATTTTTTAAGCTGACTAAATATTCTTTCCTGATTAGGTTGAGGGGTGTGAATATAAACAAATCCTTCCTTTACCAATTGTTTATAAAAATTTTTTAAAACCCTTCTATAATCTTTTATGTGTTCTAAAACATCAATGTTGACTATTAAATCATATTTCTGTTTGCTATTAACGTCTTTGGATATATCCTGGTAATAAAAATCAATTCCACTAAATCCTAATTCTTTGGCAAATTTCTTGGAAAATTTAATTTTATTTCTATCAACTTCCTCCCCTACTATCTTTGCATTGGGAAACATCCTACAAAGCCAAAACGAATAAGTCCCGATTCCGCTTCCCGCATCAAGAATATTTTTAATTTTTCCTATCTTTACCTTTTGTGATATTATGTTTTTAAAATATAGACTTCTAATTAAAAATCCAACTTCAGGGATACCAAATATCCATATATAAATTTTTTGAAGTAAAGTAATAAGGTCCTTGCCTTTTGTTTTTTTCATCTTCCTGCCATACTCATGCTTCATTTCCCTAAATGAATCCATAAGTATTTCCGGGTGTCGAGAATATTCTGATCCAAACATAATTAATTATTGTTCATTATATAAAAAAACGCTCCAAATATTTAGTAGAAAAATAGAAACCAAAAGAGCGGTATTTAATATATTTGATTTTTTCAGTGTCTTTGGAAAAAACAATGGGAGCAAAGAAAATAAGCTGAGTATTAAAAATAGTCTTAAAACAATAAACGAAAAGCCAAAATAAGCTGCCCAGGTAAGTTGGAGCATCGAAAGAGCTGTAAACATTAACAATAAAAACGAATAAATACGGTTTTTATTAAAGTATTCCTTTATAAATAAAGCTATTGAGATAATCAAGAATGGGTAGAAAGGATATCTATACCATCCGTGCTGGGGTTCATTGGGTATTGCAAAAACAAAAAGGAAAAAATAAGTTAAAAACGGAAGTAATATAAAGTAATTCTTCTTAAAGTCTTTTAAGAAAAGTAAAAATATTGCAAACCATCCGAAATATATCCATCCGTCAATTAAAAATCTATCTACAAGATATGGTGATGTAAATAAAGCAAAAAAACTATTAAAAGCTAAATCGTATCTTTGTAGCTGAAATCCCAACAGCTCAAAAAATAATTTTGAATCAAAATATATTCCGTACAAGAAATACAATGAAAATATTGCAATAACTATTGCTGTAAACTTGAAAGCATCTTTATATCTTTTTAAAAACAGGAAAATCAAAAATATTGATAAACCTGCAACAAGCCAGGGAACTTTAGAAAGAGCTAACAAACCACAGATAACAGCTGCAAGAGTTCTAAAAATAGATTTTTTTGTTTTAATAAACTTTAGTGTTAAATATAAAGATAAAAGAAAAAAGGGAATAAAGAAATTTTCATTTTGAACAAGTCTTGACCCTATCACAATTGTTGGAACGGTTGCATAAATAAAACTAGACAGTAAACCAATTTTATAACCATAAACTTCTGCAGCAAAAATATAGAGAATAAAAATACTTAAGACCCCTAAGATAAGAGCAAGTCCCCGAATAGTTGGGATATTAACGTCAAACATATCTTTTGCCCCATTTATAAGAGCATACGAACCTGCAACTAAGCCAAAAAATGGAGGATGCTCAAGGTAGGGTTTTACTAACACGAAATGTGTTTTTTGATAGACAATATCTTTCTTACTTTCATATTGAGGATGCGGCGACCAAGATATAGGTATTTTATTTTGAATAAGATTTATTCCAAGCCAGGTCCAAGCGTATTCGTCAAAAGTTGCACCTAAACGCGGCCATGTATAAAGATTGTTCTGCCTTAGAACTAATCCTAAAACAAGAATTAATCCCAATATTACAAATCTAAACTTAAATAAATACTTATCCATGTTTTATTACACTTTTAATAAGAGCAAGGCTATTTGCAGCTGCCCTCTCCCAGTTAAATGTGTCTGCCCATTTTTTAGCGTTTTTACTAAGCCTTTCTCTTAATCCTTTATTACTCAGTATCTTGCAAATATTGTTTATAAATTCATTTTCGTCTTTTGATAGAAATCCTGTTCTCCCATGCTTTATTGATTCTGAAAGGCCTGCAACGTCAAACGCAACCGCAGGCGCACCGTATAGATTTGCCTCAATAACAGATATTCCCCAACCTTCTCCAATGGATGGATTAACAAATACCCATGTTTTAGATAAAAGATGTTTTTTTTCAGCTTCGCTTACAGGCCCTATTATGTTTACTTTTCTTCTTGTCATACTTCTCATGCTCATGTCTGTAATAGAAGAAGCTTCTGTCCCCCAACCTGCAATCATTAAATGCGCATTAGGAATACGTTTTAATATTTCAGGCATTATTTTAATCAGCAAATCCACTCTTTTGTACTTTTTAATTCTTCCCAAATAAAGAATAGTAGGTTTATAAAATTTATTTGTTAGGCTTTGATGCTTTTTCCCATTAATACCACAATAAACTATCTCAATATTTTTCTTTTTAAACCCTAGTTCTACAAGATCATCTCTGGTTGTTTTAGATATGGCAATTATTTTTGTTTTGTAATAAAAAAAGGGGAAGAAATATTTTTCAATTATAAATCCAATTATGTTTAAAGGAAAAGGGAGTTCCACAAAAAATTGTTTTCCATGAACATGATAAACCACGGCTACTTTAGGTTTTCGGCAGTAAACGGTAGTAAAAAAAGGTATTCCGTTTTGCACATCAACTACTACATCTGTATATTTCCTAAACTTTGTAAAATAATACAAAATAGCCCAAATATATAATGTAAATCTTCCCCCTTTTCTATGTATTTTAACCCCAGAGATTGTTTCTTCACTGGGAAGATTTCCCTTTACATCTTGCCCACAAAAAAGAGTAACATGATGTCCCATCTTGGCCCATCTTTTGGCAAGTTCTGATACATACACTTCTCCCCCACCTGCCCATTCATGTTTTGTATCTCTCCAGTTTAAGATTAATATATTCATTTTTCGTAATAACGCAAGATTTTAAGTCTGTAAAATACGGCTGCCGTATCCCACAGCATTCGAAGTATGATTCTCCAAAAATTTAAAATAGACATAGAGCTGTACCCTTTAAAATCCAGTTTTATTGGAGATTCAAATATCTTTTTATATCCCAGACTATAAGCAACAGCCAAAACCTCTACGTCAAACGCAAACCTTTTTACAAGTATTCTTTTAAATACATCTTTTGCAACTTTTTTTCTGTAGAGCTTAAAACCAACTTGGGTATCTCTTACGCTAAATCCAAATAGAAGATGCGTAAGTACTCTATATCCCCAAGAAAGTATTTTTCGAAGCATTGGATAATTGACCTTTGAATCTGGATGAAGTTTGCTACCAACTACAATGTCTGCTTTGTTCCACTCCATAATATCTATCATCATTGATATTTCCGAAGGATCTATATCCATTCCCGCATCTATAAATCCAATTACATCTCCTTTTGCTTTCTCAACGCCATATTTTATTGCAAAACCCTTACCTTTGTTTTTCTCATATCCAAAAACTCTTATTGAACCTCTCTTTACTGTTTTTGCCTCTTTGTATGTATTGTCATCAAAACCATCAACTATAACAAGTATTTCATATTCAAAATCAAAGGAGGATAGGATTTTATCAAGATTGAGAAGATCTTTTATTATTGTTTTTTCTTGTTTATAAGCGGGTACTATAAGGGATAAATACTTAAAACTTCTCATTTTCTATTTATAGCCATAAAGATCAGCTTATATTACACTATAGCTTAAATTTTTTATAGTAGTAAATCAGTAAAGAAGTAATCAAAATAATAGACATAAAAATAGAGGCATATATTATTTGATAAAAATCATTATGGAATGTATAGATAAGAAGTATTTGTAAAAGTGCTGCTGGTACAACAAATAATAGCACCTTTTTTTCATTTAAAGATAAAAATAAGCTTACTACAACATTAACAAGACTAAAAAGGGTAAGAAAAATCCCAAAAAGACCCAAATACTTAGATAAAACAAGATAGTCCCTTCCTCCAAGAAAAATGTTTATGGTAAGAACTGGAAAAACAAAATAAAAAAGGGTAATTAAAGAAGATGGGACTAAGACTAAAAACAAAGCAAGATAAAATAATTTTTTATAAGCTTGTCCAATGGTGTGTCTTTTTATAAGAAGCGGGAACATAACCAAGGGAATTGGAGCTGTAAAATAAAATATTACTTTTCCTATTAAAGAAAGTCCCGCATAAAATCCTGCTTGATGAGAGTCAAAAAAATGTTTAACTAAAATTACATCAGATGATGTAAAAGAAGTAAGAAATAAGACGGTAACGAAAGCTGGAACAGCATAACTTAAAATCTCCTTTTTAGGTATTAAGATTTTTTCTTTTTTTATTGATTTAAAAATCTTGCTTAAGGGCACAAATGCAACCAAAAACATCCCAAATGTCATAAAAAATATTGCCCCAAGACCCGCAAAAACTCTAAATCCCGTATAGACTAGAATAACTCCTACCATTAACTTTATAATTCCACCCAAAAAACCCGTTACTGAGATAAAAGCAAACTTCATAATACTTTGTAAAAATGCTATATTTAGTGCCGAAAGATAAAAAGCAGCAACAGTTAAGCCTGAGACAATTATGTATAAGACATTATTTAAATGCAGATAATTACTAAGAATGTTTGAGAATATGACAAACATAAATAAAATAGTAAAGCAAATAAATAAAATAAACTTTAACGAAGAAAAGTAAAAGTTACTTACCTTGACAATTTCATTTCTTGAATAATAAGCCGCAGCAAATTTTACAATTATTGTATTTATTGAATTAGAAGGTATAGCAGCTAAGGTAATTACTGAGAGAAGGCTTGCAAAGATTCCATAATCTGCATAAGATAGATTTCTGGCTAAAAAAAGATTTAGAAAAAAGGCAAGAATATTTGATCCTATTGAGCCAAGAAAAATGTAAAAACTTCCACTTACAAGCTCATGTCTAATTACTTTTTTAATAAATTCCATTTTAAATTATCGCTTTCTTATATGCTTGTATTGTTTTTTCTGCGGTTTTTTCCCAAGAATATTTTTTTGTGTTTTTAAATCCTTTTTCTCTTAATTCTTGTTGAAGTAAGGTACTTTCAAATACCTTTTGTATGCCACTGGCTATATCTTTATAATCATATCCGTCCACAAAATATGCACTATCCGATGCAACTTCTTTTAATGACCCTTCTTTGGTTGTAACAACAGGACAACCACATGCTTGAGCTTCCAAAATTGGTAAACCGAAACCCTCGTAAAGAGAAGGCATTACAAAAACCGTGGCTAGATTATATATAGAAACTAAATCGTTAGATTCTACAAATCCAAGTCTAAGTACTCTTTTATCATCTTTTGCTAACTCATTTACCCTATTTAAATCATGATTCCAGGGATTATTCTTATCATAATTTTCGTTAATCAAATTCTTTCCAACCATAACAAGGGGAATATTGGTAGTTTTTATAGCGTCCAAAAGTCTTGGTAAATTCTTGTTCCAGGTAACATCACCAACATATAAAGCAAATCTATTGGGAAGATTGTATTTCTCTCTTAATGCCGAACTCTTATTCTGTGAATCATTAACCACTTTAAACTCTTCCCCGGCTGCTAGATAGACTACATCAATTAAAGAATCTTTTACTCCTACATATTTTATGACATCGTCTTTTGAAGATTTTGAGTCCGTAATGATTCTATTTGTCTTTCTTAAGGACAGACGCTGCATCTGCCACTTTACTTCCCCTTTGATTCCTCTTGGAAAGGCATCGGGAAACACTATGGGAGTTAAATCATGAACTGTTACAACCGTTTTATGTTTTTTATATATAGGAAGAGCCAAAAAAAATGGTTCAAAATACGGAAAATGGACAACATCTATATCTTCCCCAATATTTTCACCTGTTACAAAAAATGTATACTTGTTTTCCTTATCATATTTTAAAAGGGATCTTTTAAGATTTTCAAGATAAAATCCTACTCCCCTAACCTTATGCCCTGATGAAAGGGGAGAGACATCAATTGCTATTTTCATTTATATCTAATATACCAGTTTTGAAAAAATAGTTTAAGAACCAAAACAAAAGATATTATCGATATTAAAAGAGCAATACTTCTAATCGGAGTGTCATTAAAACTTACTTCCACTAAATTCTTGCCTTTGGGAAGCGTAAACGAAATCAACCCATTCTTGCTTGGCGCTATATCAACCTTTTTTTTGTTAATAAGAACATCCCAGCCCGGAAAATACGCCGTATTTAAAACTAATGGAAAATCCTTATTTGACGATATATTAAATTTATAGCTTGTTGATTTAACTTGCCTAGTCTCAACTTTTACCTCTTTATCTAAATTACTTATTTTTTCTTTCTTTCTAGTCAAATCCCCTTTTATCCAAATGGTATTAAATACATTTCCTATACTATTTGTTCCGTCAATAAAGTTGGGCCTTTGCATATAATATTCATCGCTTCTTTCTAGATAATAAGCAGGATGCGCATAGTTAAAAGTTAAAATAACCGCAATTGCTATTAATAAAGCTGCTAGTAACTTTGATTTAACAAGACTAAACAGGGAAGCTGCCAAAAATGAGCATATTAATATAGTCAAGCTTAAAAATCTCCACGGAAACTGAAAATAATTCATAAAAGGGATTTTTTCCCAAACAAACAATGAAACATCTTGCATTAAAAATACCACCAGAAAAAATGAAATGATGAAAAATGCCACTAAAACTCTTTTTACATCTTTCTTTTTGTTTAACTTATACAAAACAAAAAAACTAACAGCCACAGCTAATAAGTTTGCCAATCCAATTTGAACTGACATTTCATTTTGAATG
>CAZUZF010000036.1:1976-7752 GCA_964624955.1 uncultured Gammaproteobacteria bacterium | reverse complement strand
AATGCCATCTTATCAAACTAATGAATATTTGACAATTTAGAAAAAGGTGGGAAAAAATTAAAAGGTTACAATCATATAAAGATTTGTTTTTAATTTCTATCTCCGATTTGGGACAAGATAGCCAAAGATATCAAAATCAGGATGCCAAACCTCAAGCATATCAGTCGATCTTTTCATGTCCCGAACATATATAGTTGAATTAAGATATCTCTTTTTAATTTCGTGGAAATTACTTACTTCATAATCTCCACATCCAACCTGCATTCTATATGGATCAACGATCCTAAGCCCTAATAGTTTTATATGGTGTCCATTAATTTTCCTATCTACCTCAACATAGAAGCTTGTTTCTGAGCTATAGCTTGATTTCGGACCCATTTTTGAAATCAAATTATAAACGTAATTATATTCATTAGGATAATGGGCAAATATTTTAAGTGTGTCAATCGGAAGTTGCTCTTTAAATATTTTTACAGATAATTTTTCAATTCTAGAGTTAAGTATAGAAAAACGTTGTCTACATTCCGCTCATCTTTTATCGGACTGAATCTATAAAGTTTATCCATGGGGCGATTATAGCAGAAAGAGGAGGAGATTAGGTTCCAAAGTGGATGGTTTGGCCATCTACCCATGGTCTAACATTTCTTAATCTTAAATTGATCGAGTCTCTCCTCGAAAGCTGTGGGTGAAACGTATATGATGCAGCTTGAATGAAGATACCATGGTTTTCTATCACAGGTACCTGAACATCCAGTAGGACAGCGCCTGTTTCTACGACATATCTGAGATGAGTGGGCCTGGTATTTGGAAGCACTGCAGATACTGTACCCTCCACTTTCTTTCCCAAAATAAAATCTGCAACCCGATTTACTATTTCTTTTCCGTACATGGAGAGTATTTTAGCACAACAGAGCAAGATTTCGGGCAATTATAGCAGACGAAGTTGGCTCCGTGGGATGGACGATATTAAAACCTATTTCGACTCACGGGTCAAAGGTAGTGGCTGGACCGGGAATTGGAGTACAACTACCCGAATACACAAACACTCGCCAGTTGGGATCGTTTGATGCATCTGAACCGGTGAAACTGGTTGATGAGGTTGTTTTACGCGTCGACCAGCTACCGCTACTATTTTGTCTTTGCACTCTATAATTGGAAGCTCCTAAAACAGGATTCCAGGAAAAAGACACAGTTCCTCCCCTGGTTGGGTTTGTATCTGAATGACTTATAATAGTTGGCGCACTGCAACTTAAAGGAGTAGGTGTTGGCGAAGGTGATGGGGTAGGCGTGGGTGTTAAAGTTGGAGTTGGTGTTGACCCATTAACTGCAACAGAGTTATAAGCGTCAATTCTTCCAAACGTTGAACCAGCCAGTGCATTTGCATTGGCTGTTTGGAAGATACGATTGACAATAGAGCTGTTACCGCTGTTATATGAAGTATTCCAAATTAAAGCTGCAAGTCCAGCAACAAAAGGAGAAGCCATTGATGTGCCGTTAAATGAGGAGTATCCTCCAACATAGTTTGTGGACAAAATGCTTACCCCGGGTGCTGCCACATCAACGCCAGAACCATAATTAGAAAAGCTGGCCTTGTTGTCATTTTGATCTGAAGCTGCAACACCAATAACATTGTTACAATTTGCAGGCGTTATTGCACCAGATGCTGCGCTATTGCCTGCTGCTGCAACAATAACCATTCCCTGCTGCCATGCTTTATCAATTGCTTCTTGCAACAGTAAATCACAGGAGCCTGTTGCGCCAAGACTCATATTGATAATTTCCGCTCTTTTTTCTCCGCAAGGATCAGTGTCACAACCAGAAGCCCAAAGAATTCCGTTTATTACCCAGCCAAAAGTTCCAGAGCCATTGTCGCCCAAAACTTTGACATTAACAATACTTGCATTGTAGCCAAGACCTGCAACGCCAATACCGTTATTTGTTGAGGCTGCCGCTATTCCTGCAACGTGCGTTCCGTGATTGCAAAAATCATCGGCATCAGAAGCTGTTGTAAAATTGATACGAGAAATAACCTTATCCCTAATATCAGGGTGGCCAAAATTTCCATCAGGACTCCTATACGTTGAAGCACTATCATATACGCCGCAATCCAAAATTGCAATTCTAGTCTGCGAAGAACTTATTGCAATATCCCATGCAGAAGGAGCATTAACCTTTGCTAGTCCCCATTGTTGGGAAAGATAGGGATCATTTGGTGTAAAGATAGCACGTGCAATGCGATCAACTGTAACATATTCTACGTTAGGGTTACTTTTATATGCATTAAGTGCTTTTTCAATATTAGCTTGCAAAACCTCAACCCTTTTTGTCCTTCCAAGATATAGTTTCTCAGCTTTCAAAACACCGATTGCTTGATTAATTTGGTTTTGTTCGGACTCGCTTACATTAGGTTTAAATTTAACAATAAGGCTTCCTTCTCTTGCTGGCCGTCCAAATGAATCGGTAACTTCTTTAAGAATTTTGGTTATAAATTCTGCTCCGTTTCGTTTAATCTTAACTACTTTTGTATCATCGGTGGTTTGATTTTGTGCATTGGTTTTGTTAAATGAAAATATAAAAAATAAGGAGAGGATAAAAAGCACAAAGACAAAAACAGCAACGCGAAGCCTGTATATATTAAAACTTGCTTTTGAAAACCCAAGCATTAATATTATCTTATAAGATTTATATGATAAATGTCAAATAAAACTAGATTTAAGAATAATTATAATTTATATATAATTTATAATTATTGAGAAGTAGTAAGGATAAACATATGAAAACCAAAAAATACTGGTCAAAAGAGGTTACCCAAAAAAGTATTGCACTTGATTTAGAAGAAGGTGTTTTTACATGGGACGATCCCAAAAAAATAGCCAAAAGTCTAAAAAATTCAGCACTTTTAAGTACAAGGCGAAAAGCAAAGCCTTTTCAATCAGCTATGTCCATGCTTAACTTTTACATAAACAGAGCTGGAAAAAACTTAAAGCCAGAAAGAAAGAAAATTTTGGAAAAGACAAAAATAGAACTTAGAAAGCTTTTTAAAGTTTAAAAACCATCTATTTTCTCGGATTAATAAAATAGGTCTTAAGGGCAAACAAATACTGATCAATAAATATCTTTTTAAAATGATACAAACTATTCTGTTCGTAAAATAAAATTAGAGCCTTTTTAAAAGAGTCTTCATCAACCCTTCTGTTCTTTTCAGCTATGTGGAATCGATGATATTAGAAACTATTTTGCACTAGACAGTGCAACTTTTATTCCTAAGCCGATTAGAACTACTCCAATAAATCTCTCTGCTATATGCTGAACTTTTGCAATTTTTTGTTTGAGAATATGATGAGAAAAAATAATTGCAACAAAAGCAAACCAAATAAAAGTTACAAACGCCATTTCAGCTCCCATTAATGTTTTTAGGAAAAATGGCGTGTCGGGTTTAATTACCAATGTAAACAGGCTTAAGAAAAATAGCGTTGCCTTAGGATTTGTAACATTAGTTATAAATCCAACTTTAATTGCAGATATTTTATCTAAATCTTTTTTAATTACAATATTTTCATTTTTTAGATGAGACGCTTTTGAGGTAAGCGATTTATATCCAATATATATTAAATATGCTGCTCCTAGGTATTTAATTATTGAAAATAAAACAACTGAATTAGCGATAATAATTCCTATCCCAATTAGGGAATATATGACGTGGACTAATATGCCTAATCCTAAGCCCAAGGCGGAATAAATACCCGTTCTCTTAGAATAAATCAAGCTATTTCTAGTTATCATTATAAAATCAGGACCAGGACTTACTACTGCCAAAAAATGAATAATAGCAACTGCAAAAAAGATAGAAAAATATTCCATCTAAAAATTATAACAGAAATAAGGATAAAATAAGTGACTCCCAGCATTCACGCATCTTGAAAGTATTTTATGGAAACAGAGAATAAATATCTCGTAAGTTACTTTAGTTTGGTGGCTTAAGTACCACAACATAATTTGATGGGTTGGGAATTGGAGTTGTATCAGGTTCTTCTAAAATCCATCTAGCAATAGGAGTAATACGATTTTTAAAACCAGGATGACTTTTATCAAAAGTGACTTCCAAAAGAGGTATTCCTAGCGCTTCGGCAAGTCTTACTTCTGAGGAACAACCAACAGATAATTGATAATCTGGCAAGCAAAGCATTTGATTTACTGGATTTATAGATATATTTTGTTGTCTTAATAAACTTGCAAAACTATCAACTAATTTTTCGTATTCTCTAATTCTATTAACTCTCGGAGCTGTATAATCGTTAAATACTTCTGCATTTACTCCTAAATCTCCATTTCTTAGCTTATCTTCAAAACTTCTTATTGCTTCAACAGTGGCTCCCGACAGATAATACATCCAAAATCTCATATAATCTGCCTCTTTCCACCCCTGTCTAGTTCCAATTAAGTGCGGCAGTGTTAACCGATAGGCCATTACTAAATCTTCGCTTTCTTGGGCAACTAATTTGGAAAACTCACCATTTAATTTAATTATCGCAGGTATTTGCTGTGAGAAATCTTCTCTTCCTTCATATAGTCTTTTTGCACCTCCACTTGTTAAGGGAGAACTAAAATATGCTTCGTTCCTTGGATTAGAGAATGCAACTTTCATCATTTCATATAGATCAGCTGGAGATACTTCATCCTCTAGTTCTGGAAAAGCGGTATAGTCTTTTCGTCCTAATTGAATATCAAGATATGCTGCATTTATTCTTTCTCCATAATCAAACCCCAAAGCGTTACAAACTTCTTGTATTCGAACTTCTCCCTTATCTTTTTGTGTAGTTCTTAATTCAACAAACTGGCCAGCCGGAACAACTTCTTCGTCTCTTCTAACTACTACTGAATCGGCACAAATTAATATGCCATCTAGTTGATAAATATCTCTGATTTTAGCTACTTGCTTAGCTCCAGCACCATGTTCTTGAATTAATGCTTGCGCTGCATCTTCAGTAATTTCTACTTCAAATTTAGGCCTAGTACGGACACCTGACTGTTTTTCCTTAGCACCTTTATAGCCGAATGTATACTTATTTCCCTGTTTTCTAATTCTAACTAGTTCTTCGGGCTGACCGGGTAGGGGTAAATAAAAATCTTCCTGATAAACCCGGGCTACAAACTCAATCCCCGGTTTTTGCAATAGCTGGGCCATATCTCCTCCTACCCTGAATTTAGTCTGTAACTCGTACAACATTGGTTTAACTGGGGGAATTTCTAATCCCGCAAGCAAACCCTCAACATGAGGACTAAGTAAGATTACGGGGGCAGACCTATTTAGTTCATTTATCGCCATATAGCGAGCACATTATATAGAATGAGGTTGTTTTCTACAATATTAAGAACTTAAAAGCACTGCCCAGTCTTCAGGACTCCCATAGCCTCATTCTCCAAGATTTATTAAAAAGGAAAAAATTCCTAGTTGCACAACAATCACCTATTGATATATGGCAAAATATATGGTAAAATTGTAATATCAAATGAATACATCCTTTGAGTGGGATGCTAAGAAAAACTTAGAGAATGTAGAAAAGCATGGAGTTGATTTTCAAACCGCTCAGTATGCTTTTATTGATCCTAAACGTGTAATCGCTAAGGATTTAGCACATAGTAAAACAGAGAAAAGATATTATTGTTTCGGAAAGGTGAAAGGAGGTGTATTAACAGTTCGTTTTACCTACAGAAATAAACGCATTAGAATAATTGGTGCGGGTTTCTGGAGAAAAGGAAAAGATATATATGAAAA
>CAZUZF010000036.1:0-1876 GCA_964624955.1 uncultured Gammaproteobacteria bacterium | reverse complement strand
GGTCATAGTCCGAATCCTAGTGCTGGGTGGCTTTTGAGGGTAAAATTCGGTCCGAGAGTTTGACAAAAAATGAGGTCTTTAGAAAGCCCTGATGGGCTAAATAGAGACCTCGGTCAGTTGACCATGCACTAGCTTGCTCCCCATGTCGGTCAAGAACCATTTAGAGTCATAGTCCGTTCGAATCCTATAACGCCCCCGCTATTAGCACACTTCGAACGCATTTTTTAGAAAGCAAAGATGATTTTCTACTTAAGAACCTCTTTTAAAAATTTTTCTACTAAAATTGCGAGTTCTTCTTCATGAGTTTTAAAACTATGAGATGCGTTTTTAATAATTGATATTTGTGTGTTGATATTTTTAATTCTATTTACCCTAGTAATCCATTTGTCAATGTTACCATCAATCTCTGTTATTCCAATATCAGCATCTCCGTATGGTATAAGCATAGATATCCTTACATTTCCCATTGATGATTCCACTTCTTTGTCAGCATAAATATCCACTGCGGTTCCTGGTTCACAAAGACCTGGATATGACTGAGCAGATATAGGGGTTTTATCAAGCCAGCATTGGAATCCAACAATCTCTTCACCTTTTCCTTTAGCCAATAACTCTTTGGCTTTTTGTAAATATTTTTGGTTATTAGAATCTAGGTTTGCCCAGCCGACCATATCTGTTGGAGCAAGAAGAATGGCAGCTTTTATTTCTGGAGATTTATTTTTAAGAATATAATTAACAACTTTACTTCCACCTAGGGAATGACCCATTAAAATAAATTTAGATTTACCTAAAGTTTTTAGATAATCAATCGCTCCTTGAATATCAAATTCGCTTTCTTCAAAGATTTCATAACAACTGCCTCCTAATTTTGTTCCCTCTCCCCATGCATCCTCTTTTCCGTCTTTCCAAAATGAATTTGTTACACCGCTTCCTCTATTATCGATCGCAAGAAAAGAAATATCGTTTTTAACAAAAGATGCTCTTAAATTGTCTAGAAAGTAGTTTTCGTAACCATTTCCTGCTCTACCGTGGACATGGATTGTTGCTACATCGCTATTTAGATTGCTTAGCCACCCACGAAGTTCAACGTTATCGCTAGCTTTAAACCGTACAAAATCTACTTTTAAGGAATTATGTATTGCCATGTGGTCATTATATCAAATGAGGCTAAAAAGTGGTGCTCCGTGGGATGGGGGATATTAGAACCTATTTTATCCAAGCAAGCGTTTCTTGAAATAACTTTTCTTCTACCCCATCTTCATTAAAGTTGTGTCCCGCACCTTCAATAACAGCAAATTCTTTAGGCTCATTTGCCTGTTCAAAATATTTTCGACCACCATCTTTAAGTATTCCATTGCCCGCAACAATTATTTTGAGTGGTTTTGTAAATTTTGAGGAGAGATGATCGGGGTTAAATTCGACGCATTCCTGATACATCTGCTTTCCAATTGTATATGCAACTCCCCAATCGTCGAAATAATATAGATCAAGCTCTTTTATGTATTTAGCATCTTTAACCAACCAGCTTTTCGTATCAGAAGATGGATCCCAAAGCACAGCTTTATCAAACTGCTGTTTTTTTGATGAAAGTATTATTATTCCGCTAAAACTATGTCCAATAACAATAATATTTTTGGCTTTATCTTTAAAATGTGAAACTATTGTATCTAGGTCGGAGACATGATTTGAAATACTACAATCATTTAACTGCCTCGAGTCATCTTCTTCTCCATAAAACATAAAAATTGAATCTAAACGAAGAAATCCCATGTTTCTCAAAAAATCTAGCGCCATTGAAAAAAATATGATCATTCTTGTCTCCTATAAATCCGTGAGCGAATATTACAAGGGGTTGATCAGGTTTCCCTCTTAAAGT
>CAZUZF010000035.1:0-8081 GCA_964624955.1 uncultured Gammaproteobacteria bacterium | reverse complement strand
TAAATTTAGATGTTGCCCTTTTACCAATTGGTGGAACTTATACAATGGACGTAAAGGAAGCTGCAGGGGCTGCAAATGAAATTTGTGCCAAAATTACTATTCCAATGCATTATAAAAATATTTTAGGAGATGATTACAAAAGCGCTGAGGAAGAATTTAAAAGATTGGTTACTAACTCAAGAGTGATTATTTTGGAAGAAGTAAGCTAAGCTTTAGGATGGTTGAGGCATAATTGCAAAATATTAAGGGAAAGATTTTGTCAAAAATTAATCTATTGTTTCTATTGCCTCTGTTGGTTGTATCCAAATCTGAACTGTTCTTTTTCTAATTGGATTTTTTCCGCTTCCGTCTCTTCCGTCAAATTCAAATATAGCAACCTCTTGATATTTTCCCATCTCTAATTTCCCGTTTACTATGGGTATGGTTACGCTTGAGTGAGAAAAGGTAAGAGCTCTTATATGGGCTGCTGCGTTATAATCCTCGTCTACCTCATCGCAGTAGGGATTATCCTGGCATCTGTGTTTATAATCTCTGGTTGGGTGTTTGTAGTCTTTGTGGGCCCTGGTTGACCTTTTATCCTCATGGACTAGTCTTAAAGAATGATTAATAATATCGTCCAATAAATTTGGTTCTGCTATTTCATGTACTATTACTCCCAAAGTTGTGTGTTTACTGCAAATAACGGCAAAACCATCTTTTACCTTTGTTTTTTCAATAGTCTTGTTTACAATTTGGGTTATATCTTTTATGTATGTATGCTGTGTTGAGTCAAATTTAAGCTCTTTAAGAAATGTTTTCATTACAAAGATCTATTATATAATTTTAGGTTTAATTTAGCAAAACGATTAGGCTAAATAAGTTTTTGCTGCTTGTTTTGTTTTGGTAGATCAATTTTTAAATGTTTGTAAGAAACTTCTGTTGCAATTCTTCCCCTGGCTGTTTTTTTAAGAAACCCTATCTGCATTAAATATGGCTCTATTACTTCTTCAATTGTTCCAATATCTTCGCTAATGGTTGAGGCTATTGTTTCAATACCAACAGGTCCTCCTTGGTGTTTTTGAATAATTGCTTTTAGATATCTAACGTCAGATGAATCAAGGCCAACCTCGTCAACTTCCAGTAGATCCAGGGCTTGGCTTATTAAATCCTTAACCAGCTTTCCCTCTGCCTTAACCTGGACAAAATCTCTTGTGCGCTTAAGAAGTTTTAAGGCAATTCTTGGCGTTCCCCTTGCTCTTTTTGCAATCTCAAGTACTGAATCTTTGTCTATTGGTACTTTAAGCTTATCTGCTGCCTTTTTAATAATTTCTTCCAAATCCTTTGGCTCGTAAAAGCTAAGTCTATGAACTACCCCAAATCTATCTCTTAAAGGCGCTGACATTAAACCAATTCTTGTAGTTGCGCCTATGATTGTAAACTGGGGAAGATCTAGCCTTAAAGTTCTGGCAGAGGGTCCTTTACCAATAACAATATCAAGGCAATATTCTTCCATAGCAGGATACAAAGTTTCTTCTACAACCTTATTAAGCCTGTGTATTTCATCGATAAACAAAATGTCTCCTTTTTCCAAATTGGTTAAAATTGAAGCCAAATCTCCAGCTCTTTCTATTGCAGGACCACTCGTTACTCTTATATTAACACTCATTTCCTTGGCTATTAAATGGGAAAGCGTTGTCTTTCCAAGTCCAGGCGGACCGTACAAAAGAATATGCTCTATTGGCTCTTTTCTTTTTTTGGCTGCAGTCATGGCAATATGGAGTGCTTGCTTAAGTTTTTTTTGGCCAAAAAAATCATCCCAGGTTAAAGCACGAAGAGAGGTAAATAATGCCTTTTCTTCCGGTGTTTCTGTTTTGTCTATTCGTTGTCTATCTTTTGCCATTTTTTTATTTTCCCATTTGTTTTAATGCCATTTTAATTTTCTCATCTAGGCTTAAGCTTTGTCCTTTAATAGTTCTTAGCGCTTTTTGGGACTCAAGATTTGTAAAGCCAAAAGCTTTTAGGGCTTCCATTACTTCTAAATTTTGGGCAAAATCTTTTCCAGAAAGATCAATTTCATGATCTGCCCCCATTTTGTTTTTAAGCTCAATTATAATTTTTTGGGCGTTTTTGACTCCTAAGCGCGGAACTGAAGTGAAAAAAGAAACATCACCTTTAACAATTGCCTCAATAATGTCTTTTCTTTCTCCAAAGGAAAAGATATTTAAAGCTGTTTTGGGGCCTACTCCTGAAACTGTTATAAGGTTTTCAAAAAGTATAAGATCTTCCAATTCTAAAAAACCAAAAAGCTCTAGGGAGTCTTCCCTAACATACGTATAGGTATAAACTTTAACACTATCTTTTGTGTTTAGTTTCTTATAGACATTTTCTGAAACCAAGACTTTGTAGCCAACACCGTTTACATCAATAATTACAAATGGTCGAAATAGAAGTTCAATTTTACCCTTGAGAAGCCCTACCATAATTTAGATGATTATAGCATAAGCTTGTGCTTTGCTATAATGGTTTTATGTTTGACAAAAAAGCTTTCTTTGAAGAAATTAACGGAAAGAAGGTTTTACAAATTTTCTCAAACTCAGACGTTGATACTAAAAAGTTGGTAATTATGTCCCATGGCTTCAGGGGATCAAATATTGGTCCTGCAAGGACATTTGTGGACTTTGAAAGATTACTGCTTGAAAAAGGATATTCTGTTTTAAGGTTTGACCAACCAAATAGCGGAAACTCTGAAGGAGATTTCATTAATTCTTCTTTTAGTCAGTGGGTTAAAATAATTATTTATCTTGCCAAAAAGTATTTGGATTTAGGCTATAAAGTGAGCTTACTTGGACAAAGCATGGGAGCAACGGCTACCATGATTGCAGCTTCGAGTAATGAACTTATCAATAAAATTCCCTGTATTATTCTTTGGGTGCCTGATCCCAAAACAACCTTTAATAAAGATCCTAATAAAATTTATGAAGAAACAGGCCAGATATACAAAGGAATTTTTTGGCAAGAGGCAAAAGATGGAAATTTTACAAAAGCCTTTGAAGATTATAAAGGTAAAATTCATCTTGTTTATGGAGAAAATGATAAATTTATAAGCAAAGACTTAAGAAATGAGATCATAAACAGGGTCCAGGAAAAAGGGCATCAGTTTATGATCTTAAAAGGCCAAGATCACAGTTCTTGGGAATTTGAAGTAGCACAAAAAGTTTATAAAGAAGAGTTGGAATTTTTAGATAAAAATTTTTAATAATTTTATTTTTTACTAAAAGCATGCGTTATGGCAACAGCTAAAGCATCAGCTGTGTCATCCGGCTTTGGAATTTCTTTTAGCTTAAGTAAAGCCTTTACCATTTGTCCAACTTGTTGTTTTTGGGCTTTACCATAACCTGTTAATGCTACTTTTACCTCCATGGGATTATAGATTGATACGGCAAGATTATTTTGGGAGGCGGAAAGTAAAATTACACCCCTTGCCTCTCCTACCATAAAAGCAGTCTTTGCGTTATTACCAAAAAATAGCTCTTCAATAGCCATTACATCAGGTTTATGTCTTTTTATAATCTCGAAAACCTCGCCGTAGACTTTTTCAAGGCGTTTTTCCTTATCTTCCCTTGCTTTGGTTTCAATACAGCCAAAGTCTATGACTTTTAAGCTTTGTCCATTTTTCTCTAAAACTGCAAAGCCGCATCTGCCAATTCCCGGATCAATCCCTAATATCTTCATTTAATGGATATAATACCATACTTGTGTTTGAAGGTAGTTTAAGGTAAAATATTGTCTTATGAAACACGAAAAGCTAAGGGTAGAAAAAAGAAAAGTTTTGGGTAAAAAAGTTAAAAAACTAAGAAGAGACGGCATTTTACCAGCTAATGTCTATGGAAAAGACATTAAATCAACTGCAGTACAGCTTCCAACAAAGGATTTTAATGCTATTTATGCAACAGTCGGCGAAACAGGTTTGGTTGATTTGGATTTAGATGGCCAAACAATTCCGGTTTTAATTCAAAATGTCTATTCGGATTTTAGAGGAAATTATCTTCACGCTGACTTTTTTAAGGTAAATCTAAAAGAAAAAGTTAAAGCTGGTATCCCTATTGAAGTAGTTGGAGAGCCTAAAGCTGTTACTGAAAAGATAGGAATATTAATGAATATTATCTCTGAAGTTGAGGTTGAAGCACTCCCAACTGATCTTCCTGAAAAAATTGAGGTAAATGTAGAACACCTTACCAATATTGATGATCAAATAACTGTGGCTGATCTTAAAGTTTCACCACAAGTTTCAGTCTTAACTGATTCCGCCCAGGTTGTTTCAAAAATTGCAGAATTAGTTACCAAAGAAGCTGCTGAGCAGGCAGCCCAAGAACAGGCAGCAGCAGAGGCAGCAGCAGCTGAAGCACAAGTTCCTGTAGAAGGTGCGGAAGGGATTGAAGCCGCTCCAACTGAAGGTGAGATTACAGAAGGTGAAGCACAACCAGCTGAAGGTGAGGCTGAAACAAAACCTCAAGAAGCTTCCCAAGAACAACCAAAACAAAATCAGTAACCTTTTTGACTTATTTTTTTCTCTAGCTCTATAGCCTTATCGTAATCCGGATTTAAAAGTAAAGCTTGATCTATATATTTTCTTGCTCTTTGCAAATCGTTAAGCTCAAAATAAAGGCTTGCCATATTTAAATACGCATCCGGATAACCAGGATATTTTTGGGCAATTGAGCTCCAAAAATTAATCTTACTTACTATGCTTTGTCTTTGTGCATGCAAAGATTGATATCTTGTGAAATTTTTCCCAAGATCAAAACTTATAAAACCAATTAATAAAAGCAAAAAAATTGCCACTACAAATGTTAAGATTATTGAAAAATAGGTGTAAAACTTAATTAATTTAGGATTTAGCTTTTTAACCTTTTCGTTAATTATTCGGTAAATACTCGGTAATTTTGACTTTGTGTTTGTTTTTTTCATGAGTCTTTTCTCTACCTTGAGGGCCATTTAGAAATAATTAAATAGTCTTTTGTTCCCCAAAGTATTTTATGTATATCCTCTGTTACAAAAGGCATAAAAGGATGTAAAAGCTTTAATAAAACAAGATAGAGGCTTGATAAAACGCTAAATGAGTCTTTATCAATCCTTCCCTTTACATTCTCTATATATTTGTCTGCAAATTCGTGCCAGGTAAACTCATAAAGGTTTTGGGCCGCATGGTTAAAATCATAAGTATTTAAAAGCCTTGTTATTTCTTTTGCCAGTTTTTGGGTCTTTTCTACCATTTCCTTGTCATTTTTATGTTTAGCGTTTTTTAAAAGTTTTTCAAAGCCAAAATCGCTTGGCTTTAGCTTTCCTTCAGATTTAAACTCAATAAATCTTGCCATATTCCATAGCTTATTTGTAAATTTACGCATAGCGTCAAGTTTTGGATATGAAAGAGCCTGGTCGTTGCCAAAAGCCGTGCCGTAAACCAAAGCAAACCGAACTGCATCTGCCCCATATTGATCTATGGTTTCTAACGGATTAACAACATTACCCTTGCTTTTGCTCATTTTTTTACCAAGCGGATCTTTGACCATACCATGAAGCACAACATCCTTAAAAGGAACTTGTTTGGTTAAGTATAAGCCAAGCATTAGCATTCTAGCTACCCAAAATAGCAAAATGTCATACATTGTTTCCATAACCGAAGTTGGATAAAATGTGTCAAAGTCTGTAGGAATTTTTTTAAGCTCATCTAGACTATGGAACTCATAAGCATAAAGGTAGGCTTTTGTTTTAGGCGTTACTTCTCTGTCAGGATTTCGAAGCTTAAATGCGTCCATCAGTTCCTCTAAAGAGCCATAAGTCTTAAAATGCGTCTTGTCGGCATAATCAATCTCTCCTACTGTTGTTTCTTTTGATTCGGTAATAATCCCATAGCCGAAAATTGATTTATCCTTGGTATCTTGAAACATTACCTTATCGCCTACTTTGAATTCATGGTTTCTAAGCCTGTATGTTTTTGTCTTACCTTTGAAAACTTGAGGTACGACTTCTGGATGAAATCCCATCCTAAGTTTGCCGTAATTGGTCTTAAGTGTAGCATACGGCCATTGACCGGAAGAAAACCATGTATCGAAAGTGTCAGGATCCTGGATTAGATTATTTCCCGAGCATTTACCGCATTTTTCCCGAAGTTCTCCTTCTGTAACATTCCAATAGCCACAATCCTGGCATTTAAAGGCAGGTATCCTGATCCCCCAGACAACCTGCCTTGAGATATTCCAATCTTTAATATTTTCCAAAAACTGTAAAGATGTTTTTGTGTGTCTTGCGGGGATCATTTTTACTTTTTTTGCCCTGATTACATCTATTGCGGGTTTTGCCAGAGGCTTCATTTTTACAAACCACTGCTCCAAAGGAAGAGGCTCAATGGGATTTTTGCACTTATAACAAAGGCCAATTCTGTGGGTATAGTTTTCATCAATCTTTTCAATTAAGCCTTTAGCTTGTAAAGCCTCAACAACCTGCTTTCTTGCCTTCCTTACATGTAAGTCTTTGAACTTACCTGCTTTTTCATTCATTGTTCCATCGTAGTTAATTACCCTTACTAATGGGAGGTTGTGTCTTTGGGCTACTTCAAAATCGTCAAAATCATGAGCTGGTGTTATTTTTACAACTCCTGTTCCAAACTTCATATCAACAAACTTATCAGCAATTACTTTTATCTTGGCTTTACCCAGTACAGTTTCAATTTCAATTTCTTTGCCAATGTATTTTTGATACCTTTTATCTTCTGGATTAACTGCAACGGCAGTGTCTCCGAATTTCGTTTCTGGTCTGGTTGTTGCCAAAACAAGCGGACCGTATTTAATGTAATAGAGGGGATTTTTTCTTTCTTCGAAAACAACTTCTAAATCTGAAAATGAAGTGCCGTCATAAGTGCAGTAGTTAACAAGTCTTTCTGCCCTGTAAACCAAGCCATCGTCAAAAAGATTTTTAAATGTCTTGTGAACTATTTTTACGATTGCCTTGTCCATCGTAAACTTTTTTCTTGTCCAATCAAGTGAAAACCCTAGTCTTTTTAGCTGTCCTTCCATAACGGGGCTGTTTCCCTGAACAAAATCCCAGATCATTTGAAAAAGATCTTCTCTTTTATAATCAAAGCGTGACTTTCCCTCACTTTGAAGTTTTTTCTCAAAAACAAACTGTGTTTCAAAACCAGCATGGTCTGCTCCGGGAAGCCACAAAGCTTTATCCCCTAACATTCTATGAAACCTTATTAAAATATCCTCAATAACATACATTGCATGGCCAAAATGAAGAGGTGCGTTTGCATTAGGAGGAGGAAGTATTATTGAATACGGTTTTCCCTTAGGATTTATTTCAGGCTTAAAAAAGCCCTTTTCTTCCCAAAGGCTGTATATTTTTTCTTCTGTCTTTTTGTGATTATAAACTTTATCCACTGGCTTCAATTTTACTTTGAATACGAATTTTTAGCAAGGTTGACAAAGTACTGATACGGTGTGCTATAATTTCCGGGCTATGGCAGGACCAACAGGACCAGAAAGAGTAAGTGCTCCCAACCCATTTAGACTTACTGTTGAAGCAGGTCATATTTCTGGGATACCACACCACGGAGAAATAGATAGATTTATCGGAAGAAGCGGAATTCCAGTTGTTGCTCCAGATGGACACGCTCTTAAGAGAAGACTCGCGCATCTAAGACCAGATATAAGAGCAAGGGCAACAGCAACTCATGGACAAAAAACAGGCTAAAAGCATACTCTCTCTTCTTAAAAAACACTACCCGAATGCAAGCATAATTTTAAAGTATTCAAATAACCTTGAGCTTTTAATTTCTGTAATGCTATCTGCGCAGACTACTGATATACAGGTTAACAAAGTAACCTCTGTTTTGTTTCCCAAATACCAAAAGAAGCATGGAAAAAACTTAAAATACTATGATAAATATAAAAAAATTGATCTTTCTAAAAAGGAATTGGTTGAAATAGTTAATTTTGCCTATTGCGATTTAAAAACCTTAGAAAAAGATATTAGATCAATTGGATTATATAAAAATAAAGCAAAGAATATAAAAGCTTCCAGCCTAATGCTTCTTAAAGATT
>CAZUZF010000034.1:0-8252 GCA_964624955.1 uncultured Gammaproteobacteria bacterium | reverse complement strand
TTATCAATATCAACTAGCTTTAAGTCTGTTTTTTTAATATCTGCTTTTTCCAAAATAAACTTAATCTGGGGTTTTTTTAATAGTCTTTCAACTAAGCTTTTTGTATTAGATGTAGTAATAAAAACGCTTAGAGCTTCCAGAGTAAATGAATCAAGAGGATCAGATTGGTTTTCCAAAACCAAAACTTTGGGAGTTAATTTTTCAACTTTGAATTTAAAAAATATTTCAAAAATTAAATAAAAAGAAAATAGTCCTATTAAAAGGTTTGGATAAAACGAATCAATAAGTGAATAAATTGATATGGGAACAAGAATAATAAGTAAAATTGTTCTAATTAATTTGACAATTAAACTGTTATAGACAAAATATAGTCTTGCGTAAAAACTCATAGCTTAACAAAAACCAAATATACTGAAACTAATGGAAATGCCAAAAACCATATAAATAAAATGGATTCAGATATTAAAAGGAATAATAAAATAATAAGATCTACACTAATTAGAATAGATTTAAAAGCAATTCCCATAAAAATGGAAAAACCAACCAAGCCTTCCCTGTATTCATTTTTCCAAGGCCTAAAAAATGTTTTAATCATTAAAGGAAGTGAAAAAAGAGTTAAAAATTGCTTGTTTACATTACCAAAGAAATAAAGAAGTGATATTGGCGCTTGAAAGTACCAGAATTTAACAATATCTATGGGCAGTATCCACATATATGTAGTATAGGAGATTTTAAGTCAAAATTACAAACCAAATGCTTGACTATTTTTCTATAAATCTTGCGTAAGTTACAATTAAAAATCCAATTCCTAAAAGCACAAGGCCAATTCCATGCATTATGCTTACTTTTTCTTTAAAAATAAAATAACTTAGTATTGTTGATAAAAATATTGATCCACCAAAAATAATAGGAGTAACAATACCAACTTTATTTATAGCCAAGCTTTTGTTTAAGGTCAATGTAAATAAACCAACAATAAGACCAGCAATGATTGCTGCAATTACCCCTAGCCTTTGATTGTCAATTGTTGCTTTATTTAAAAGCGGTATGGCAACAATTGTTGGAATAATTGCAGAAAACAAATTTATAATTGCTGAAACCAAATTAGTATTGGCGATTCTAGAGGCGAATGTTCCGATAAGAAGCAACGAGGTATAAAAAATTAATGCTAAAAAGATATAAATCATTAATTGATTATATACTAAAATCAACAAGAAAATTTGAAATAATCTTCTAAATTACCTAAAATATGCGATCATGGTTAGAGAAGGACCACAGTTTACGCCAGAGGAAGCTGCCTTATTGCAAAAAAGAGCGCTTGATTTAGGACTTGTAATTGAAGGTAGACTTGGAGTCCCTAACGCTACACTTATTCATCCTCAGGATATATTGCAATGTGCCTATGCTGCGTATTTAGGAGATGGTGTAATACTCAGATTGCAGAATGTAGAAGAACATCTTGTTGATGCAATTAGTACATTTCCTGATAGCGCTTTTGCTCAAAGAAATATAACTCGAGAGCAAATGCGCCTTAGATACCTTTCGCTTATTGGATACGGAAATTACGGTAAAGGAGAAATCGCACAAGCGATAAGAAATGCGAGACAGTTTTTAAGTAGCGAAGAAGCTTTGGAAATGGAAATAGAATTTGCAAAGCTGATGGCATATGAACTTAAAAGAACACCCAAACTTGCTGGAAATTCTACCATAAGTATTTCTCCAAACGGTAGGGTAATATTTTTTAGAGATATACCATTTTACGAATTACCCCAAAGCCCCCAATTAACAGTGGAGTATGGGCCTGGCGTTGCGGCAGTTAGGAGAATTCCTAAAGAGCTTACTGTCTCAAATGGGAGAGAACAAACAGTATACATCGAAAAAGGAATGTATCTTTCGCAAATTTTAGGAACTAGTGGACAGTTTCATGGTGTAAATTATCCAAGGCTTATAACTAAAGCAGGTGGTATTTCTGCAGCAACAAAAGAACTTCTAGGAACAGGGGCTGCGGACAGAGTCGACTTGATAACCATCTCGATGGTGCACGCAGCAGGACAAGATGAACTAAATATAGGTATAGAAAATGGATATACCATGTTAAAACATGGTGGAGTCTTTGCTGTCCAAGTAGCTCATGGAGTAAAGACAGGAGAAGCAGAAGGTGTTAACGTTTTAAGAAAATTAATAAGCGCATTTGGACAACCTGTTAGACAGTGGCATGGAAGATATATACAATCAACTACTGGAAGAGAAAGAAAAATCACTCAAGCTATATTTATTAAATAGTCCAATTAAAACCAGCCTGTTGTTCTCTTGCCTTCTTCAAATTCTCTTAGTAGCTCTTTTTGGTGCCCTGAAAGTGTTTTAGGAACAGTTACTTTTATTCTCACATAATGATCTCCGTGTCCACTTCCTCTTAACATTTTTACGCCTTTTCCTCTTAGCCTTATTAAAGTACCTGGTTGAGTACCGGAGGGAATTTTAATTTTGACATTTCCCTGCACTGTCTCAACTTCTAATTCATCTCCAAGAGCTGCTTTGGGAAAAGAAATTTCTTCTTCAGTTATAATGTCGTATCCTTCTCGTCTAAAGTTTCTATGAGGTTCTACTTCTATTACTACATCTGAATCTCCAAATCTAATCCTTGAGCCTGTATCAACTCCTTGGGGAATTTTAATTGTTTGTGTTTTTCCACCCATGTTTACTTTCTTGGTTGTTCCGTTTATTGCTTCCATAAATGAGATTGAAAGGGAATAAGTTGTTCTTCTTTGTGCTCTTTGGAAAGGATTTGCGCCACCAAAGAATTGCTCAAAGATCTCAAAAGGGTCTGAAAATCCACCAAAATCAAAACCTGCTTGGTTGCCACTTGTTGTATATGTATAGGTAAATGGACCGTATCTTCCACTCTGAGTTCCAAATCCTCCAAAAGGACCACCTGCACCAGGCCCACCTTGCTGGAAAGCTGCTTCTCCAAACTGATCGTAGGTTTGTCTTTTACTTGAATCAGATAGGATTTCGTATGCTTTGGTTACTTCTTTAAATTTTTCTTCTGATGCTTTGTCTTTATTTCTATCAGGATGGTATTGAAGCGCAAGCTTTCTATATGCTTTTTTTATTTCATCTACTGAAGCATTTTTTGAAACACCAAGAACTGAATAATAATCTTTTGCCATAGTGTCTATTTTACTATAAAATATAAAAGCACGTTTGGTTTATATAAGTATTTAATATATACTAAACCATTGTAAGATTGCTTCAGGAACTGTAACCTGCAAACCCTCTCGCATTCTTAAAGCTTTTCGATTAACATCTATATGGATTTTATCGTAAAGAGGTTTTAGGGCCAATTGCTCACATACTCTACTTCTATATTCAGGATCTGTTTGAGCCAAAAACCTATGTCTTGTGCCTGCTCTCTGACCATCTTCGCTTCGAATTGAGTCATTTGCAGTAGCGAATAACTCGGTTACAGCTTGTAGTTTATCTTGTTCAGACGGACCTTGCCAATCTGATATTCTTCTTGTTAACCTTGATAGTTGACCCAGCATGTTACCATTCCAAAGAGCAATAATCCACTCTCTTCGTATTCTATCTCCCTCTGGTCTTAAATGCGCATGATATTGATCTCCTCTTTGTATTAGAAGATCTATTTGGGAATAATCAAGTTGAGTATCAAAAATATCCCCTAGAGCCATCTCACCATTTAATACAGATTGGAAAATCCTAAAACCAACTATGTAACTGTTTATTGGGCTGCCTTGGGGAAAACCCTCTGCGACAAACAACAATTGTCTAAACCAAGAATCAGGAACAGCTAGAGGCGGTCTTGGTACATCAGGGGTAGAAGGTGTTGTTGTTCGGTTAGCTTCTATTGTCATGAAGATTAAGTAGTTTAGTTAACTACTTCCCCTTCAACAGGTTCTTCTTTCTTTGCGTCTTGATTATCTTGGGCTCCTTTTGGTTGACTTGTCTGTTCTGAATTAGGCTCTTGAGTTGCTTGCTGCCCTTGCTGTTGATACATAGCCTGACCAATCTTTTGCAGGCTATCTGATAATTCTTTTGTTTTTGTCTCAAGGTCTTCTTTGCTACCACTGTCCAAAATTGATTTAAGACTAGATATTTTTTCTTCCACTTCTTTTTTATCTTCCTCTTTTACCTTATCCCCTGCATCTTTAAGTGTTTTTTCTGCTGTAAAGATTAAAGAATCTGCTTGGTTTCTTGCCTCAACTTTTTCTTTTTTCTCTGCGTCCTCTGCTGCATGAGCCTCAGCTTCTTTGGTCATTTTCTCAACTTCTTCTTTAGTAAGGCCAGTTGAGCCGGTTATCTTTATGCTTTGTTCTTTGCCTGTTGCCTTATCAGTTGCTTTAACATTTAAGATTCCATTTGCGTCAAGGTCAAAGGCAACCTCAATTTGGGGAACACCACGGGGTGCTGGTGGAATACCATCGAGAATAAATCTTCCCAGTGACTTATTATCAGCTGCCATTGATCTTTCTCCCTGCAATACGTTTATCTCAACCTGAGTTTGGTTATCAGCTGCTGTTGAAAATACTTGTGATTTAGAAGTTGGAATAGTTGTATTTCTTTCAATTAAAGGAGTTGAAACACTACCTAATGTTTCTATACCTAAAGTTAATGGGGTAACGTCTAAAAGTAATACGTCTTTGACTTCTCCTCCTAAAACTCCTCCTTGAATTGCTGCTCCAACAGCCACAACTTCATCAGGGTTAACGCTTTTATTTGGCTCTTTGCCAAAAAACTTGGTAACAGTTTCTATTACCTTTGGCATTCTGGTCATTCCACCGACCAAAATTACTTCGTTAACATCACTTACTTTAATTTTTGCATCCTTTAAGGCAAGCTCTACTGGTTTTAGTGTTTTTTGGATTAAAGGATCAACAATTTGCTCAAGCTTAGCCCTTGTTAAGGTCATTGTTAGATGTAGTGGTGTTCCACCTTCTCCCTGGGTTATAAAGGGTTGGTTAATCTGTGCTTCCTGACTACTTGAAAGCTCAATTTTTGCTTTTTCAGCGCTTTCTCTAAGTCTTTGCAAAGCTTGCGGGTCTTTTCTTAAATCTACTCCGTTTTCTTTTTTAAATTCCTGGGCCAAATAGTCAATTATTGCCTGGTCAAAGTCATCTCCTCCAAGGTGAGTATCTCCATTGGTTGATTTTACCTGATATACGCCATCTCCAAGCTCTAAAATTGAGATATCAAATGTTCCCCCACCCAAATCATAAACTGCTATTGTATGGACATTTTTCTTATCAAGACCATAAGCAAGTGCTGCTGCAGTTGGTTCGTTTATAATTCTAAGTACTTCAAGTCCTGCTATTTCTCCTGCTTGTTTTGTTGCTTGTCTTTGTGAATCGTCAAAATATGCAGGAACAGTAATGACAGCCTGAGTTACTTTACCACCAAGATATGCCTCTGCATCTGCTTTGATCTTTTGAAGTATCATGGCACTAATTTCTTGAGGAGTAAAAGTTCGTCCTTCTACTTCAACATCTGCCATTCCGTCTCTTCCCGCTTTAATAGTGTAAGGAAGCCATTTAATATCAAACTGCACAGACTCGTCTTTATATTTTCTTCCCATTAAGCGTTTAATAGAAAAGATTGTGGTTTTGGACTTAAGAACAAGCTGTCTTTTTGCCACATCACCCACAACATGAGATATCGGATCAACTACCGATGGGATAACATTACGCCCTTCTGCACTATGTATAACTTTGGGATTTCCTCCCTCCATTACAGCAACAGCACTGTTGGTTGTACCTAAATCAATTCCAATTATTTTTCCCATAATATTAATTATATCTTTATTTTAAAAATTAAAAATGAAAAATTCAAATAATTTTTAAACTTTTCGCTTTTAACTTTTATTGCCTACTATTACCTGAGCAGGCCTTAGAACCGTATCGTAAAGAGTGTATCCAGCTCTAACTTCCTCTACAACCTTTCCATCTTCTCCATCCCTGGTTGATACTGCCTCCATTAGGTTTGGATCAAAGTTAGCTCCATTAGTTTCAATTTTTTTAACACCCTCCTTTTCTAAAATATCTAAAAAGTGTTTAATTGAAACCTTTACGCCTTCGTCTTGGGTGTGTTTTAGAGCTAAGGTTAAGCTGTCTAACCCGGGCAAAAGTCTTAAAAGCAAATCTTTATTAGACGATTTAATCCATTCACCCTTTTGCGCTTCTATCCTTTTTTCCAAATTTTGATAGTCAGCCAAAGCTCTTTTTAATTGATTTTCAAGGTTCACTAAATCGATATTTTTGTCTTTTTCATGTTTTTTCATCTTACCAACCTTTTGCTATCTCTCCAATTAAATCTCCAAAATATCTAACAGTTGGGACAACAAAATTATAGTTTAGTCTTGTCGGTCCCAAAACTCCCACCTCTCCTGTAAGATTTGCGGGTGTGTGATATTTGGTATAGACAAATCCATATGGACCGTTAAGTCTTGGTCCAAGATCCTCACCTAAAAGTATATGGATATCGTCATCGTCTGCTTGACCGGAAAATAAACTTTGAAAATATTCAAACTCATCAACAGCTGATAACAAATTTTTGGTTACATCGATATCTAAAAATTCAGGATTGTCTAAAATGTTTGCATATCCTGCGCAAAATAAATCTCCTTCATCAGTTGTTGTAATTGCCAAAGCTTTTGTTCTATCAGCTAACGTTCTTGTTAATTCTTTTAAAAATGCTCTTTCTTTTTCTCGTAAGTCCCACACTTTTTCCTTTAGTGAAACCTCTTCGGCAACTGAGAGTTCTTTTTCCTTCATCAGCTGTTTGACGTAGAATTTCATCCCCAAAGGGGTTGGAACCCTACCAGCTGAAATATGCGGTTTTTTAAGGTACCCTAACTCTGTTAGCCTAACCATTTCATTTCGAATGGTTGCAGGGCTTGCCGATAAATTATGCTTTTTTTCTAAAGTCTCTGAACCGACCGCTTCTGCAGTCTCAATATATTCTTCAATGAGACTTTTTAAGATATCGACCTGTCTAGCCGTTAAGTCGTGCATAATAAATTCTTAACCCGGATACGCGCTAGAGTTTTAAATATACCACCCTAAATTGCGTCGTACCTAGGTTAGCAGTAATATAACACGAGTGCCAAAAGTTTGTCAAGAGGGAAATTCTAATCCTAGTGAAAAAGTTCCCGATGGTTCCTGTACAAATAATCTTAAACGCTCTGCTGTTTCTAGTCTTACCAAATCCCACTCATCCATATTATTGCCTTTACTAAACATATAATCTTCAAATACTTTACCGTATTTATTAAGCAAATACTGATAAAAATCTATTTCTGTTTCTATTCTTGGTGTGGTCAAATATGGAAAATTTAATGCCTGCGCTATTTCTCTTAGGTAATAAAAAACTGCTGGATGGGCAATATAATAAGCTCCATCACTTAAATTACCACCTACTACTTCATGAAGAATCTCATGCGTTACAGAATCTTGCATAACTATTCTTTCAAGCTCAACTCTTGCCATAGATTCCGTACCACTTTGTGCGATCAATTGGTCTTTATGACTACCATCTAAATGATCCCACAATGCAGTTTCTCCATTTAAAAGCAAAATGCCTCCCTCTGGCATATAAGACGCAGTGAGTAAATCTTTTTGTTTAGCAGGAGAATATTTTTCTTCCCCTGTTAAAAAAGAGCTCAACCAATTTGGAATAAAGGTGTTATATCCTGCGTCATCTGTTACAACGATTCTATCGGGAAGATTTGAACCAGATAATTGAGTCAACCCGTATCTTTCTGACATAAAATTAACAACTCTTCTTCCATGAGATACTAATTCCTGTTGTACCGAAGGAGAAACAACTGATGTCTCAATTCTTAAAGCGTCAGCAACCTGACTATGAGCAGTATATTTTTCTAGCTTACTCATTTTAGTGTGAGAAATTATAACAGAAGGGTTAATAAATCAAAAATGCAGTTATGTTAAACTTAAATTATGCGAAGAAGAAAGAAACTTTTAATACTTCCTGTTTTCTCAGTTATATCTTTGGTTAGTCTTTCCTACCTTATTTTTTCTTTTCCTCCTAACGCTTTGATTTCCTTTTATGATTTTAAAATAACTGCAATACCTATTGCCTTTTTACTTTTATTTATTTTCTTGTGGAGCTTGGTTTGGTTTATATCGGCAAATAAAATCCAGGGTCTTATTTTTGCCATCTTTCCAATTATTTATCTAATTTTAAGGTTAAATCATTTGAATCAAATGTTTTTCTTG
>CAZUZF010000033.1:3058-8603 GCA_964624955.1 uncultured Gammaproteobacteria bacterium | reverse complement strand
AAAACTGAAGTGTTTACGAGCATTTAAAGTTTGCTCTTATTACTTCCTCGGTAGGGCTTATCTTTTGCGCCTACTTTCTTAGGTAAAAACAATAATACCATTTAAGTATTTAATTGTCAATTGATATTTTTCGTAATTTAGATACAATTAAGTTATGTTTATTCCATTATCTGAAGTAGAGACAGAGTTTAAAAAGAGCTTCTTAATTAAGAACAGTTTGACAAAAGTTTCTTAGATTGGTATAAAAAGTGTATGACTAAACTTCCTAAAGAACAAAAAAAAAGAAAATAAATAAATCTAAATTCTCTCAGCTTGCTAAGAAGGTAAAAAAGATATTAGAGGGTGAATCAAAATATATACAGGAACAGGAGAAAAAAACAAATGGGATTAATTATTCCCCCAAATCTAATATCTTTACTTAAAGATAAACATTTACTCTTGGACACAAACATTTTTATTGTTACGTCTTTACATTTGCATGCCCAATTACAACCGTATCAAGTGAATGAGTGTGATTGATAACTACAATTAGCGATCCACCTTGTCTTAAATGTTCTCTTGTTCTTTCAAGACTTGTGCCTTCACTGACAATATCGTGTCTTGCTATAAGTCTTGATCCTTGCCAAAGAACTGTTCCTGCAAAAACTTTCTGCTCTTTGTCTAATAGAAATAGCTATTCTTTCTCTCATTTAATAGGGGGCAGATTAAACTCTAACTTTAATTCCAGGAGACATTGTGGATTTTAAAGTAGTATTTACAATATTTGCTTTTTTAACTGCTCTTAACAAATCTTGTATATTTTCCGTTAACTTTTCCTTACCAAAAGAGACTTTACCGACTGTTAAATGAAGCAATGGATTTTTACTTTCGGTTTTAAAAGAAATAAGACCCTCTTCATACTTTTTAGCAACTTCATCAGGATTGCTTGTAATAGTTCCGTTTTTTGGATTTGGCATAAGTCCTTTGGGGCCTAATATTCTTGCAACTTTGGCAAGCTTTGCCATCATTGCAGGCTCTGCTACCAAAATATCAAAATTAATTATTCCTTTTTCAATTTCTGAAATGACAGTGTCTGTTGCAATTGCCACCCTTGTTTTCTTGCCTGTTCCATGGAGAAGGGTTACATTTCCAGAGATTCCGGGTGTTAATGTATTTAAATGAAGTTCAACAGTTTCATCAAATTTTCCTCTTTGAAGTTTTGTGAGTAAATCCAAAGCTTCGGATAGGGAATATATTTTGGTTTTATCAAATTGATTTGATAACTGATTATATTTTTGAGAATGGAAAGCTTTCTGATCTTTTTTGACTTTAACCTTAGGTTTCTCTTTTTTAGGTTCTTCCTCAACTTTTGCTTCTTCTTTTAGTTCTAAAGCTTCTTGAGGCACTTCTTCTACAACTTCTTTAACTTCAGCTTTCTGTCTTGCCTTTTTTCCTTCTCTTTTTATCAAAGTCTCTTTTTTCTCTTCTTGTTCTAATTGTTCGTCTCCAATTGTTTTTACTCTAATTTTTCCCATTATTTTACTTTTACACCCATTGAGCGGGCGACTCCTTCCACTATTTTTACTGCTGGGGCAAGTTCATCTGTATTTAAATCTTCCATTTTGTTCTTGGCAATTTCTTCTGCCTGTGCTTTGGATAAAATGCCTGCTTCCTCTGTTCCGGGTTTTTGTGATCCTTTTTCTTTTCCAAGAGCTTTTTTAATCATTTCAGCAATCGGGGATTTTTTAACAATAAAAGAAAAGGTTCTATCCTCATAGACGGTAATAACAGCTGGGACTATATTTCCTTTTTGGTCTGCTGTTTTATCATTAAACGCTTTGACAAACTCCATGATAGGAAGACCATGGGGTCCCAAAGCTGTTCCAACAGGTGGTGCAGGAGTTGCAGCGCCTGCAGGAATATTAATTTTAATAATAGTTTTAATCTTTTTTGCCATTTGTTTATTGAATTTATTTTATAATTTAGAAACTTGTAAAAAATCCAGTTCTACAGGTGTTTCTCTGCCAAAGATAGAAACCAAGACTTTAACTTTGCCTTTTGCTTCATCAATATTGTCAACAGTGCCTAAAAAATCAGTAAATGGACCGTCAACAATTTTAACAGCTTCGCCAACTGTAAAGGAGGTTGTAAACAAGGGTTGTTCTGCTTTCATAAACTTTTGGATAGCCTCTACTTCTTTGTCTGATATTGGCGTTGGTTTATTTCCAGCTCCTATAAAGGCTGTTACTCCCTGGGTTGTTCTGACCAAAAGCCAGGATTCATCATCCAAAATCATCTTTATCAAAACGTAACCCGGGAAGATTTTTTCTTTAACATTTTCTTTTTTGCCCTGTGAAACTCTTACCGTATCTCTGGTTGGGACGATAATGTCAAAAATTCTATCTTCAAATCCCATACTTTCAATTCTTTGCGTAAGTGATTTTGCCACTTTGTTTTCATGTCCTGAATACGTATGGACTATGTACCATTTAGCGTTATCAGAAGGCGTTTGGGTTTTTGGCTTATCCCTACCTTTCTCTTCTTCAACAACTTCTTTTGTTGCTTCCTGCGTTGAATCTTCGACCTTGGTTTCTGCTTCAACAGGGGCTTGAACATCTTGCGGTTGTTCCTCTGGTTGATTTTGAGGCTTCCCAGATGAATTTTCTACAGTATCACTTGCCACATCTTCTGTGGTTTCTTGTGCTATCTTCTTATCTGTATCATCATTATTCATATTTATATTTTTTATCTTCTAATAATTAAAACTTCAATGAGTTTTGTAAGTATAAAGTCTGCTCCTCCAAGGAATAGTCCTACAATCACACTTACCAAAATTACTACTCCAGTTAGTCTTATAACTTCTTCTTTAGTTGGCCAGACAACTTTTTTAAGTTCCTCTCTTACTTCTTTAAAAAAACTAACAGGTGTTTGTGCCATAAATTAAAATCCCTAATACATAAAAGTTATCGGGATTTGTCAATATTTTAGCAAATTAATACTCTCGTGTAAAGACAGAGCGTGATAAATGGTGTTGACATAAAAACCTTTTAATCTTACAATCAATAGACAACATATGAGTAAGATTAGGAAAGCAGTAATCCCCGCAGCTGGCTTTGGAACCAGATTTCTTCCCCAAACCAAAGCAATGCCTAAAGAAATGCTTCCGATTGTTGACAAACCCATTATCCAACTAATTATAGAAGAGTTGGTTGATGCGGGAATTACGGATATTATTCTTGTAACAGGCTATCACAAAAGAACAATAGAAGACCATTTTGACGCTGCAAATTTGGATCTACTTGAAAACCTAAGACAGGGCGGAGAGAAAAAAAGACCGCTTTTGGAAGAAATTGAAAATATTTCTTCTATGGCAAATTTTGTTTATGTCAGGCAAAAAGGGCCATATGGAAACGGAACGCCTCTAATGAATGTAAGGCATTTGATAGGCAATGAGCCTTTTATCTATACTTTTTCAGATGATTTTATTGTTGCAACACCATCAAGATTTAAACAGATGATTGCCATTTATGAAAAATACGGTTGTTCTGTGTTAGGGAGTGTAAAAGCAACCAAGGATGAGGATTATGACAGATATGGATTTGCAGGAGGAAAAGAGATTGAGGATGGAATTATAGATGCAAATGTAATTATTGAAAAGCCTGGCAAACAAAATGCGCCATCAGATTTGGCTAATGTTTCAGGATTTTTATTTACCCCTGATATTTTTGAGTATCTTGAAAAACTGTTAGAGGAACTTAGGGAAGGAGAAGAGTTCTATTATAATGACGCTTTAAAAAGAATGCTATCAGATGGGAAAAGGATACTGGCAGCAGAGATAAAGGGTGGAAAATATTACGATACGGGAAATAAGCTTGAATACATGAAAACGGTTGTTGAATTTGCCCTAAAACATGATGATATAAGCCAAGATTTTAAAAAATTCCTCAAGGAGCTGAAAGTGTAAATATGGTTGTTATTGAAGATGACAGAAGGCCTCTACAAGATCCTGCCAATAATGAATATCAAGACCCTTTTGATATTGGCGGGGAAGTTCCTTCCGATGTGATGGGAATAAGGGTATTTGAGAGAGAAGATTTAGGCGCAGACCCATATATGATTTTTAAGGATAAAAGAGGACTTAGGGGGAAAGTTAGAAAACTGGTGCATGCTTTGCATAATGAAGGAAAAGTAATTTTTGCCAAAGTTGAACATCCAGGAAAAAAATTGGCAGTTGCAGTACTTGGCGCTTCTGCGGTAGCAGCGGGAATGATTGGCGGAACGGTGTGGATGAAGGTAAGGGGGAAAGGGGAGAGAAAAAGATGAAAAAATACCTGCCCTTTTTAGTTTTATCAATAATTCTTCTTTTTTCTTTTGTTTTTTTCTCATATTTAGTTCATAAAGATTTATTTACCCACTTTGATTTTGATACGACAGTCAAACTTCAAGACAACATTTCAAGAAATTTTGATACCCCATTTTCTTATCTTAGTCTCATCGGAAGCTTTGAAATTGCAATAATTTTTTTATTGGTATTACTTATTATATTTAAAAAATTGAAGGGAATTTTTGTTCTTTTCTTTTTTGTCTTTTTACATCTTCCGGAACTGTTTGGAAAGCTTTATGTTAACCACCCAGGCCCTCCTTTTATGTTTTTTAGATATGATATTGATTTTTTATTTCCCTCTTCTTATGTCCAGCCCGGCTCTTCTTACCCATCGGGACACAGCGCAAGAACTATATTTATCTCCATAGTTTTTGCATATTTAATTCATAAAACAAGACTTACTAAATACCAAAAATATCTTGCATATACCTTTATTTTAGCTTTTGATATAGCAATGTTAATATCGAGAGTCTATCTCGCAGAACATTGGGCTTCTGATGTTATAGGAGGAATGTTCTTGGGCGCTTCTTTTGCAGTACTTTCTTTAGTATTTTTATAAATTTACCTTTTAGGGTTCCTATTGTGTCTTTGACGAAAATACTCTTTTGCAGCATCAGTACTTGAAGGAGAAATAGCAATTCTTCTTCTTTTTGCCAGTAGAGGATCAATTTGAGGGCCAATTTCTTCAAATACCCTGGATATATTTGGACAACCTCTTTCTCTATTGGCAATTTGGCTTTTCGTGGAGAGTCTTCTTTTTGCGGCAACTACGGAAAGGTTACCAGCTTTAACAGAGCCGGCAAGCTCAATTGCAATATCAGCAAGCCAACAAGTTGGGGTACTTGACTGACTAGCTGTTGTACCACACTCTCCACAAAATCTTTTTGCTACAAAACTTGGTCTATTTTCAATTCCCATATAACTAGGACGAGAATTATATCACTTTAAATATTTATTAAAAGTTATTGACAAAAATTTGAAGACTAGTGGTATAATACGGATGTTCTTTGGTATTGGAGTTGGTTGGTGAGATTTTCCTCTACAAATTCACTGGGTTTGAGGTAATCTCCAAGACTTGGGGATGACAGAGCGAGTAGTTTTAGCCCGTGGGTTAGAACTTAGCTCACCTAATTACAGACTCGGGGAAACATCAACCTGTCTCTATACCAAGGACGAGCTTAT
>CAZUZF010000033.1:0-2958 GCA_964624955.1 uncultured Gammaproteobacteria bacterium | reverse complement strand
ACTCAGCACATATGCCTGGATAGTTTAGTGGCAAAACGTTCCCTTGGTAAGGGAATGAGCGCGAGTCCGATTCTCGCTCCAGGCTCAAAACAAATCTCAACAATTGAATTTAGCCTTAAATTTATATATAATACTTTTCTATGGCAAAAAAGGGAGAACACAGAGTAACATTGGGACTCGTTTGTACTGTTTGCAAAAACAGAAATTATGTTACGACAAGAAATAAACTAAATACAGAAGAAAAGCTAATGCTAAAGAAATATTGCAAACACTGTAGGAAAGTAACAAACCACAAAGAAAACGAAAAACTTAAGTAAACCTCTAAAGACAGTTGATAGCTTATTCCATCTAAAGTATAATTACATTTACATAGGGGCGTGGTGAAATGGCTATCACAGCGGACTCCAAACCCGCTTTTCTCAGTTCGAATCTGAGCGTCCCTGCAATTAAACCTATAGTTTGACTTAACCTTCGTTTTTTAATATAATCCGCTTCATGACAATACCAACAGAAAGAGGAAGTAGGCCAAGCTTGCCAATAAGATCACCCGAGCAAGGCTTTATTGGAGAATCTGAGCGATATTTGGCTAAATTAAAACAAGCTAGTATTCGAGGGAGATTGAGAAGACGAAGACATTCAATTCCTTGGCCCGTAGATATGACAAATGTAGATACTCATATTACAGCCTATTTCGGCGATCATAATTATTCTGTTCCTACTCATAATGGAAAACACGAAGGCATTGATATCCAAGCCCCAATTGGGACTCCAATTCTTGCTCCTGAAGGTGCTGCGGTAGTAATTGTTCCAAATGGACAACATAATATAAATAGAGTAAGGGGAATGGAGGATATAATATTATATTCCAAACAGTCAGGACTTATGTATGTGTTAGCTCATGTTGATTCTAGCTCTATTCCTGAACGAATTAGAGAAAGAAGATGGTTTGACAGAGATTCAAAGGTTAGAGTTATGGCAGGAGAACGTATTGGAACAGTTGGAATATTTTTTAACGATTATATGAAAGACCAGGGCAAACCTGGCTTAGATGAGCAGATTGATATTCCTTCTGATGTTGAAGCAGTCTATGGAAGAAGTTATAACCATTTACATTTTGAAGTTCATGATATCCCATTTAGCTATATGCTTTCGAGCATTTGGACTAGGATGCAAATTAATCCTCTTGGTTTGCTTAAGCAGCTATATTGATATAATAAGTTCTAACAAAGTCACTTAACACCTGCTGATATATTTTGATATATTCTTCCCTTTATTGATATAATCCACAATTATGAGAGAGAAGTATGCTAACGGACTAAGATCTACTATATTTAGAATAAGCTCTGAAGAAAGACTACGCTTTCCTGTTGCTGACTTGGTAAAAGAAGATTTAGATTCAGATAGGCAATGGTTTGCGAGATTATTTTACAGACATAAAATAGCACATTTATTGTTTCCTAATAATTTTGTTAAAGTAGTTGCTGCAATTGTTGAACCACATCAGCCATATCTTTATGAGGATTTTGATATGGGCAAAGGGTTAATAATTACAAGTCCAGTTGATAGGTTACACAGGTTGTATTCTCAGCTAGCAGACGTTGCGCCCGATCATGCAACTTATGCAAGTCACATGAAACTTGTTTTTGATCGAGAAACAAGATGGACAGGAAAACGCTCTGTATGCTCCTGCGCTGCCTGCGTTTCCCACGGAGAAGACCATGAAACGCGAAACATAGAGCAAGGAGCAACTGAGTTTTCTGGTTTAGTGTCTCAAATTGGAATAGGATTAGATCCTGCTGATCCAAGTGATTACTGTATTTCAAGCGGTGGAGATATCATTTTTTTTGAAATTGATAAGTTTGAACCAAAAAAATTAAGAGTACACCTGGAATCAATTATTGATCCCTCCCACGTTGAATTAGAAGCATTAACTCTTCTTGGAAGACATGATGAATTAGATTCTATCTCAAGACAAGACTTACTAAGCGGTAAGTCAAACAAGGTAAGAGTTAATTAAATAATAACTTCTAACATAGTCACTTAATGCCTGCAAACCGAATTGACTCTTGACAATGTGTACATTTAAATGTATATTTTAAGTAGGATGCAATTTATCACTACCACACAATTAAGAACGAGGTCAAAAGAGCTTGTTAAAGCACTTGCAGATGGATACTCTGTGGAATTAGTCCATAGATCTAAAGTGGTTGGAGAAATTAAGCCTAAAATATATGATCCCAAGCCTTTCAATTCTGAGAAATTTCTTAAAATAGTACAAAAGCTTAATCTTCCACCTCTATCTTCTGAGGAAATTGAAAAAAGATATAGGGTAGCAATGATTAAAAAACATGGCAAGGGTATTTCTTGATACTAATATCTACATTGACGTCACAATTAGAGCAAGAGAGCGATGGGAAAAGCTCAGTTCTAATCTTCTTTTTATCTCTCCACTGTCAACTCACATCTTATTTTACGCTAGAAAATTAAAGGTACCAGAAGAAGATATAAATGAACTACAAGAGCAGTTTGGCATTGTGTCCTTGAGTGAATTTATCTTGAGTAAGGCGCTTCAAGGCCCTACAATTGATCTAGAAGATAATATCCAATTACATAGTGCAGCTGAGGCGGATTGTGATATCTTTTTAACGTCTGACAGTAAGCTTTTAGATATGAAATTTTTTGGCAAAACTCAAATTATTTCACCTGAAAGCCTAAAGTAAGTACTAACAAAGTTACTTAAGATCTGCAATGGTTTGTCATATTTACAAAATATTTTTATAAGAGTATTCTTTAATAATGTTAACAAAATCAGATTTACAACAAATCAGAAAAGTTTTTCGAGAGGAAATTGAGGAAGAAAACGAAAACACCCGAAATGAACTCCGTACAGAACTTAAATTATTTCGAATGAGAATTGAGGATAGGCTAAAAAAGATTGAAGATAGTTTAAAAAATTTC
>CAZUZF010000032.1:0-9194 GCA_964624955.1 uncultured Gammaproteobacteria bacterium | reverse complement strand
TTAATATTTCTTTGAGATTTTGAAATCCTTGGTATGTTTCAATATTTACTCCAAAATGTATTCCTTTTCTTAAATCTTCTGAAAAATGTTTTTTAATCGCCTCCAAATATTTGGTCATTGCATATGGACTCTCAATCATAGGGGCAATAAGACCAGTCACCCCAATATGCTGTGCCTCAAACATATCCGTTATTGCTTCTGCGCCACCTATCTTTATAACCAACCCTAATCCAGCCCGATCTGCAATCTCTTTCAAACGCATTAACTCATTCATTCTTACCGCTTCGGTTTCAAACTCGGCTTTTAACTCCACTACTTTATGGTTTTCTCGAAGGTCGACAAGAAGCTTTACCATCTTAATCTCTAATGTATTCATAGGTTTATTTTATTATACACCAATTATTTTTTTCAACTCTACCAAACTCGACTCGTATTCGTCAATACCTAGATTATTAATCTTAATAAGTGAAAAGTTTTTTTGCGGAAGGACGAGCACTAAGTCATTGCCAATCCTTTTTTTGTCTTTTTTCATATTTTCCAATATTAAGTCTTTATCAAAATATCTTTTTTTAATATTGATGACATCTTTGGGAATATTAGGAATAAGCAGTAGTCTATTTAAATCTTCAAAAACTTTTTTGTTAATAAGTCCCCTTTTAAACGAAACTATGTTTGCAAATATAATGCCAATCAAAATAGCCACTCCATGGGGAATGTTAAATGACGATGCTGGTTCAAGCGCGTGTCCAAATTCATGCCCATAATTTAAAAGATTTCTTCTTCCCATGTCAAACTCGTCTCCTTCCATATAGCTAAGTTTAATTTTCATGCCTTCTTCAATTATATTAAGGATTTCCTGTCTATTTTTACTGTTTTTTAACTTTTCTATTTTTATTAATGTATTGTCCAAATCCGAAATGGCATTTTCTTTCATTAAGTAAAATTTAATAATTTCTCCAATCCCACTAAAATAGTTTAATTTAGGAAGTGTTTTTAAAAAACCCACATTAATAATAATTTTTGACGGAGGGTAAAAAGTACCTAATACATTTTTATAAGATTTGAGATTAAGAGAAGTCTTAAGGCCTATTGCGCTATCTGCCATTGCCAATAACGTGGTTGGGACATAAATCCAATTAATTCCTCTATATAAAGTAGAGGCGACAAACCCAACGACATCTTGATTTATTCCCCCCCCAAAAGAAATTACAGTCAAATTTTTCTTTGCCGTCTGTTCTAACAATTTTTCATATATTTTTATTACTGTTTTTATGGTTTTATTTTCTTCACCCAGCTTTACAACTATTAACTTATTTTGGGGAAATTTGTTAAAAATACTTTTTTTATAAAGAGCGTATACTTTTGATCCTACAATAACAACATAGTGTTCTATTTGAAGAAATTCATTTATAAATTCAAAATCTTTCGCAAATACAATCTCAAAATCCTTAATTTTTGATTTAATCTTCATATCTATTTACAAATAAAACCTCCGTCAATTACGATGTTTGCTCCTGTAATATAGGAATTTTCATCAGAGATGAGAAACGCCACAAGATTGGCAATCTCCTCAGGCTCTGCTAATCTTCCCACAGGAATATCTGAGGCAATGGCTGCTATTTTTTCAGGAGGATTTATTTTAATCAAATCTGTGTTCGTAAATCCAGGAGAAACAGAATTTACGAGGATGTTATGGGAAGCAAGCTCAAGAGCTAAGGATTGGGTTACTCCATTTAAGCCATGTTTCGTTGCAGAATATAAAACTTGTTTTCCACGGGCTATTACCCCAAAAATGGAACTTATATTAACAACTCTTCCCCACTTGTCCTTTTTCATGCTTCCAACAAATCCTCTTATTAATTTTATTGGAGCAATGAGATTTACCTGAATAGTCTCGTCTATATTTTCGTCCGATAATTCTTCAATCCACTGAGGATGGTTTACTCCTGCATTATTGATAATGATATTAATCTTTTCTTTTTTATTTTTTTTAATAAAATTATCAATCGATTCATCGCTTGACAGATTTAGCTCTTTTCTACTTGGGGATATAATTTTATATTTTTTCTTAAGGTTATTTTTAATCGCTTTTCCAATTCCCCTTGACGAACCTGTTAACAGGATAACTTTTTTCATAATTTAAGCAATAAGCATTTTCCAATCAGCACAAAATTTTTCTATTCCTTTTTTTGTTAATTCGTTTTCCAAGCTAATTTTTCTCCAATCTTTGGAAAAATTAATAGAGTTGTCAAAGGGAATGTTTTTAAGGTCGGTTTTGTAAATGTATGAATTATTTGGAATAGGGCATCCATTTTGGGCCCACTGTGATAAAACTGAAAAGGGTGCAGTTATAATATCGCATTCAAGACTTAAAGAAGACAAAAAATGAGGCAAATTGCGCACACTTGCCGCTAAAACCTCTACATGGTTTTCTTTATCTTTTCTATAGCTCTTTAAAATATTTGAAATTAAGCTTATTCCATTTTGCCCAACATCATCAAGTCTTCCAATAAAGGGCGATATTAAAACTGCTCCTTTACTTACTCCTTTAGTTGCGAGAAACACGGCGGTCGCCTGCTCTTGAGTAAAACACAGAGTCATATTTACCCTTATTCCTTCACGCACCGCTTGATGGGCCGCTACGAGCCCCTCTTTTATAATTGGAAGTTTTATATGAGCATTTGGAATCCAGGAAAACATCTCCCTTGCCTCTTTAAGCATATGAGAGGATGTTGTATCAAAATCCGCGTATACCTCAACCGATACGGAACCTTCGGGAATAAGCTTTGAGATTTCTTGAACAACATTTTTGTAAAATGCATATATTTCTTTTTTTGTGAATTTCTTCCCTTTCTTAATCCTTTCAACAGCTTTAGGATTTTTGGCTATTAGAGTTGGGTTAGTTGTTTGTCCGTCTAAGAATCCAAGTATTTTAATTATTTTCTTTGTTTCAATCGGATCACCGCTATCGAGAAAGATTTTAGTTTTTAAATTCTTTGGTCTCATTATAAAAGTTGCCTTTTTATTTGTTTTTTGTTTTCCATATACCAATCATAAACCTTCTTAATTGCTTCATCAATATTGGTAAATGATATGTTTTTAATTTCTTTAAGTAGTCTTGAATTATCACACGTATATTCATTGCCTAATCCTTTATTTTTAATAAAAATTTTAGATTTATCTCTTGCAATTTTATTAATCTTGTTTGCAAGCTTAGCTATATTGATAGGTTTTCCTGTTCCGATATTATAGAATTTGTATTCTCCATCATTCTCAATAAAATATTCTACGATTTTTAAAAAATCTTCAATATAAAGATAGTCGAAATAAACATCCTTATTAATCGTTATCGGTAATCCGAAAATATTTCTACAGATTGCATTGGAAATAAACCTGTACCTATAATCCTCATATTTTCCGAATAACCCAAATATTCTTAAACTAACTATTCCCCCCGTATTCTCTATATATTTTGAACAAAGATATTTGTAGTACCCATAGTCATCTACAGGAACCCTTTTATCAAAATCTTCTTCCCTTACCTTTCTTATTGGAAACCTTTTATCATATTCCGCACCAGATCCCAAATGTATCATTTTTTTAAAATATTTCTTGTTTCTTGCGATATTAAAAAACATTCTTAAGCTCTCGTAAAACATCTTGGTTTCTTGCTCTTCCTGACGACTACCACCCACTACAGCAGCATGAATAACTAAATCAATATCTTTTTTCCGAAAAAAATTTTCAACTGCAACCTCATCTAGAAGATCCAGCTCTTTATGTTTAGGGGTATAAAGTTTATATTTTGTCTCCAATCGTTCCTTTAAATTCCTTCCAATATAACCACTTGCGCCTGTAATTAAAATGTTCATTTTATGTATTCTCCCAGGTAGGGATTATCATATTTGCTTTAAATTCATCTCGTGGCAAAAATGGTCCCATGTCTTCTAGAGGAGGTGATTCGAATTGACCATCCAAAGTTCTTCTTGCCATAAGTTTTGGAGTAAGCATTAGCTCTCGCACTGAATTAATATCACACACAATAGGACCTGGCTGACTTAAAACTCTTTTTATTTTCTCTTTCATATCGGCATGGCTATTAATTCTTATTGCCTTAAATCCATAAGCCTTGGCAACTTTTACGAAGTCTGGAGAGCTTACTCCAGACTTTGAATTTACCGCAACGTGTTTTCCTGCAAACAGATTATTCTGTGTATTTTTAATAGAAAGGTATCCGTCGTTGCTGTAAATAAAAAGTTTAATTGGAAGGTTATGGTGTTTCATAACCTGAAGCTCATGGATATTAAGCTGTAAACTTCCATCTCCTTCAAAGCAAATTACCCTCTTTTTCTTATTCGCAGCAAAAGCAACGCCAATTGCCGCAGGTAATCCATACCCCATTTGTGCGCAACCATTATTTAAAATGATTCGTTGGTTTGGTTTTACATAAAAAGCTTGATACATACAGTTAAGAGCACCCACTCCGTCTGAAACAACAATAAGTTCGTTCTGTTTTAAAAGTTTTCCAATTACCTCAATGAAGTAATATGGATTCACATATCTTTTTTCTTTTCTAAACTCTGGCAGCACGACTGGATATTTCTTGTTGAGCCTGACTCCGTATGCTAGCCAATCTTTTATATTGAGCTTTAAAGGCCTTTTCTTAAGTTGTCTTGTCATTTCAACGATAAAGTCTTTTGCGTCAAAATTAACTTTAAGATCCGGCGAAAGTATAAATTTATTCAGTTCCTCTTTATCTATGTCTACCATTACTTTATACGCTTTTCTTGCAAATGCCTTGTATGTAAACCCAATTGTTCTAACGTCTAGACGCGCTCCAATCGAAAGGAAAAAATCGCTATTTTGAAGAATAAAGTTTGCAGCTCTTTGGCCAAACGCATGTCCTCTTCCAAAAAAATAACTATGGGAAGAGGGAATTAAATCATATCCAGCATAACTGACAAGCACAGGGATTTTAAGAAGATCAACGACTTTAAGAAATTCTTTTGTGGCCTGGGCAAGTCGTATGCCATTTCCTGCATAAAGAACTGGCCTTTTTGAATTCCTCAATTTTTCAAGTATCTTCCCCACTTGTTTTTCTAAAAGTTTTCTGTCAGTCTCATGTGAGGGTTTTATCTCATCTTTATCAAATTGCTTAAGTTTCTTTAAGTTAATAAACGACCCTTGGATGTCTAAAGGAATATCTACCCATACAGGACCTGGTCTTCCATTTTTTGCAAGGTACACTGCTTTTTTAAGATGATAACGAATTTCATTTGGATCCATTACGGTAATTGCATATTTGGTTATTGGTTTAACTATATCTACAATGTTTATCTCCTGGTCTCCAAGTTGTCTCACTCCTTTACCTGTACCTAGAAGCTCTCGCTTTACCTGGCCTGATATAACTAGCATGGGAATTGAGTCCAACCAAGCCCCAAGCATTCCGGTAATTGCGTTTGTACCGCCAGGACCGGTTGTTACAACACAAACCCCAATTCCCGAAATTCTCGCATAGGCTTCCGCGGCCGTTGCACATGCTTGTTCATGATAATTGCAGACATATTTTATTTTCTTGCTTTTTCCAATTGAATCAATTAGGTGGATATTGCCGCCACCGGAAATTAAAAATACATGTTTTACCCCAAGACTTTCAACAAATCGAACAATATAATCTGAAACCTTTATTTTATTTTCCATATTTTATATATTCAATCATACTATTGTCTCGTACCATTTTAAAACACCTTCTAGACAACTTTCTAAACTATATTTATTTCCCCATCCAAGTTTTTTGACCTTTTTGTCATTTAGGTGTTGGTATGGTATTTCATTTTTTGCGTTATTTAGAATTTTATAATCTATTTTCGTTCCTAGAATCTTTTCACTTCTTTTTATTAGTTGCAAAACAGAAAGACTATCATTTGAAGAGAAATTGAAAGCTTCGCCTATTGTTTTTTTAATATTTTTAAGAAGAAACAGGTATCCATCCACCACATCTTTGACATATAAATAGTCTCTGACATATGTTCCATCGCTTCTAAGTAATAAGGTTTTTTTATTTATAACTGCATCGCAAATGTCTGGTATTATTCTCCCTAAATGAAAATCGCCTTCTCCATATACATTACCAAACCGTGTAATAACAACGGGAAGACCATAAGATTTATAGTAGGTATACGATATTAAATCTGCTGCTGACTTGGAAACATCATAGGGATGATCTCCTTTTAGAGGAGAAGTTTCATCGTATGCCTTTGTAGTTTTTCCATAAGCCTTATCGCTTGATGCAACAATTACTCCTTTTATGTTCTTAATCCCTCTTGCAGCATCAAGAACATTTACCGTACCCATAATATTTGTTTCAAAAGCAATATGTGGATTTAAAAAGGCATTATCTACGATAGGTTCTGCGGCAAGGTGGAAAACAAAACTTGGATTATAAAAATTAAATACATCAAACAATAAATCTCTTTTTCTTATATCAACGAGCTTAAGAATTGTCTTTGAATTTAAACCTTGGCTTGCATAAATGGAATTTCTATTGACTTCAATGTCCAAAACTATCACATTTTTTGCACCCATATCAAGCAAGCCTTTAACCAAATTACTGCCGATAAAGCCCGCCCCTCCTGTAACTATAATTACCTCTTTATCTAATCCTTCCATACCTTCCACCTTGGATCCTCTTTCCAAATTTTGTTCAAATTACTAACATCAGCATAAGTATCCATACAGTGCCAAAATCCATCGTGAGCATAAACCGATAATTGTTTTTTTAAAACCAATCTTTTTAATGCCTCATGTTCAAACTCTAGAGGATTTATATAATTAAAAAACTCTCTTTTAAAAATCATAAATCCTCCATTAGTACTTTCTTTTAAAATGGGTTTTTCTATAAAACTCTCAACAATGAATTTTTGATTAATTTTTAAAAGTCCGTATTTGCTTCGGGGATGTACTCCGGTAATTGTTCCTATTGTGCCTTGTTTCTTATGAAAGGTTACAAGTTTACTTATATCAATATCTGCCACTCCGTCTCCATAAGTTACCATAAAATATTTATCTTTCTTTGGAATAAAGTTTTTTACTTTCAAAATCCTTTCGCCTGGAAGAGTTTCTTCTCCTGTATCGACAAATGTGATTTTGAAATTATCTTTTCTATTTTCATTTTTCTTACCTTTATGAATTAATGTTTTACCTGTTTTTGTAGAAATGGAAAAATTATTTAAATAGTGTTTCTGATTTAAAAAATATTGTTTTATTTGGTCACCTTTGTAACCTAAAGCGATGATGAAGTCATTAAATCCGTAGTGGGCGTATATTTTCATTATGTGCCATAGTATTGGCATTCCTCCAATTTGAACCATGGGTTTGGGTTTAAACTCGGTTTCCTCTTTAAGCCTATATCCCAAACCTCCGCAGAGAATAATTGTTTTCATAAGTATTTACTAAATTTTAATTTAAGCACGGAAAAACTAGTAAATCTGACGTAGTATATCAAAAAAAGCCAACACATAAAAGGATGGAGAAACCAGGCAATATCCCTGACTTTTAAAAATCCTTTTATGCTTAAAAATAAAGGCTGGACAAAAGTAACCGTATAAAAAATATATTTTAATAAGTTCATTATATCTTTTGAGGAATTAAAATCAAAAACCACGTATCTTCTATGACTTAAATATTTTGACAATGAATACCTTTTAACATATAAGACTCTTCTTCTAACAAGATCAAAAATACCATTTCCTATATCATGCTCAATACTTGTCGTCTTTACAACTCCAAATCTTTTATAGCCTAACTTAAGTAAATCTACATAAATATCTATGTGGACATAAGCTTCGGGAGAAATATTTGCCTTTAGCAAAATCTTTCTTCTTGTCAAAAATCCATTATCTCCTACTGTTGGAAGATTATCTTTGTTAAATTCAACTATATCGTAATTTTTGTTTCTTCTTACTATCTTTCCTTTTAAGTATTTGTCTGTTAACCAGGTTTCCCTATCCGCCTTTTGAAGGTATAAGGAAACAGGATCGCTTACCCCAAAAAAAGCACAATACCTGTCAAGCAGCTTCATATTCTCGTTAACACCATAATGAAGCGTAAAAGTTGAAATTACTTTTTTATCATCAATAAAAGGCTGAACTAACTGGCGTAAAGAATTTTTGTCAGGTAAAACATTGTCTGACTCAAGCCAAAGAACAATGTCATTTTTTGCCTTTTTTACGGCAAATACTCTTCTTACTTCACTTTGATCTCTAAGTTCTTTCTTAATTATCAACTTACATCCATAATTTTTTAGGAAATTAATTGTGCTTTTTTTTGAGCCTCCATCAACTATAATATGTTCTATCAAATGCTTTGGATAGTCTTGATTTTTAATTGATTCTAAAACTTTTCTGAAGACTTTGGGGTTGGGATTAAAAGTAATAGTAAGGATAGATACGCTAGGAAGAGAAAAACTTTTCTTCATTGTATTGATTTATTGATCTTGAATTGTCGTATTATAACACCTAAAGATATTTAAATAATATGAGGGAAAATATTGTTATTGTCAAGTTATTTTATTTAATGTAGAATCATTTTATAAATAAGATGAATGGTTTAAGAGTTACATATGCAAAGGCCGTGCATGATAACGCCGAGACAAAAAGAATTCTCGCCGTACTTAACGAACATAGAACCATAATCGGAAAAGAAACAGAAGAATTTGAAAAAAGAGTTGCAAAGCATTTTGGAAAAAAATATGCAGTGATGGTAAACTCCGGCTCTTCTGCTAATTTAATTGCAGTTAGATTATTGAATTTACCTGCACATTCAGAAGTAATTACACCCCTTCTTACCTTCTCAACTACCATAGCCCCCCTTTTACAAAATGACCTTGTTCCTGTTTTTGCCGATGTGGAAGAGGGAAAATACACAATTAATTTAGACGAAATAGAAAGACTAATTTCAAAAAAGACTAAAGCTTTAATGATTCCTCTTTTAATAGGAAATGTACCAGATATGAAAAAGCTAAAAAGGATTGCCGACAAATATAAATTATTCATAATTGAAGATTCATGCGATACCTTAGGGGCAACTTTTGATGGAAAACCAACCGGCTATTATACTGATATATCAACAACAAGCTTTTACGGATCACACATAATAACGGCAGGTGGAGGAGGAGGTATGGTAATGGTAAACAA
>CAZUZF010000031.1:0-9509 GCA_964624955.1 uncultured Gammaproteobacteria bacterium | reverse complement strand
CTATAAATCCGTGAGCGAATATTACAAGGGGTTGATCAGGTTTCCCTCTTAAAGTTCCATGAGCAAACTTATTATTTCCAAGAGGAATTTTTATATATTCTTCCATGAATCAATTATACCAGAGATTCTAATGTCCTACTCGAATCATTGAAAATTTGAGGCTAAAATATGCAACTCCGTGGGATGGACGACGTTAGAAATTCTTTCCTCAATTGTTATAATTTATAAAACATCTTTATGCATTCATCTAAATCGTCAACTAAATTAAGACTAAGAGCTTTTTTAGCAGAAACCCACACATATTCTTCATGTTCATAGACACTTATTTTTATAACTGGCTTTCTTGGCAATTTATAGGAATACATATGATAAATGAGATCATAATCATGTTTTACATAAATAGATTTGAAAAAGGATAATTCATTAGAGGAGACTAAGTTTCCAGTTTCTTCCTGTATTTCCCTTGTTAGTGCTGTTAATATGTCTTCTCCCATATTCATTTTACCCGCAGGGACACCCCACTTCCCTCCTTGAGACTTATTTTCTTGTCTTTTCAGAAGAAGAATTTTATTATCAAACTCAAAAAAGCAGCTTACTATTTCAAACTGTGGTTTGAACTTTTTAGGTTTTCGTTTATAAATCACAATTGAAGTATATCAAAAGTCAATTTTGAGGCTAAATATGTGGCTCCGCGACTAGGACTCGAACCTAGAACCTTGTCGTTAACAGCGACCTGCTCTACCATTGAGCTATCACGGAATAGTCTATATTTTAACAAAAATTGAAGGGTAAATCTAGGCTTTACTCTTTTAAGATGGAGTAAATAACTGTTCTTTTGGAATAGTTCTTAGTAGCCTTATCCCAAGCTCCATCACAGGTAATAAGATTTAGTCTTTTATTAGACGTGTCGGCAAAAACCTGTTGTAAGGGAAACTTATCATATAGATATGATGTCACTTTCTCAATTTCAAAAGTAAGTATTTTACCTTTATCGTCAATTACTTCTATTTTGTCTACCTTTTCAAGCTTTGAAATGTTATAAAAAACGGGAGGAAATAGAGAACGTAACAATAAGTTAGCAAATAGTATTAAAGTTAGCGTGAAAACACTACATATACCCATTGACTTTTCACAAGTAGTATAATAACAATAAATATATGGCTTTATCTCTTGCGCAGGTTGGTATGCCAATTGGTGGCTCAATGGTGGAACGAAGAGGTAGCGGGGTTATTATACCCTTTCCAAGACATAAACTTATCCCTCTCTCTGAATTTAGAAGATCAAGCGGCATTAAACAAGAAAGAACGCTTTTGACTGCTATAGCAAATAGTAATTTAGAAGCAGTTGATACATATCGACCAGACATGCAAGTACATAGGCCCTTGGATTTTGATGAGGAAAGAATGGCTGTTTGGGGATATAATCTTACACACCTAGATAGGAAAATAACCCCTGAATTAATACGAGGCTCCCAAATACATAGAACTGTAGGCTATATGAGGCCGGGGATACTTACTAGGCTTGCCGCAATTTATGAGCGTGAAAGACAAAGGGTAAAACGGTTTGCTCGTGGTTTATACTCTCCTGCCGAAGATGTGGACAGGTTTACAGCTGCAAGAAGATATTGGGGAGTATTGCAACAAAGAGTTTTATTTGAACAGGAAACGCCCCAGCAACGAGAAAAAAGGATTATATGGGGAAAGCCAATAATAATATTTGACGCTACGCCAGCTAAAGACGTAAGAGACTCTTCTGCAAGACTAATTGCCTAAATCCTTTACTCTTATTACTACATAAAGTAAAATTAAAGCTCATGGTACAAAAACAAACTAAAATTATCGCAACTATTGGCCCTTCATCAGAAGATAAAGAAACAATAGAAGAACTAATATCTTTAGGTGTAAATATATTCAGGTTTAATTTTAAACATAGTGATATACTCTGGCACAGAGAAAAAATTAAAAGTGTAAAAGAAATTGCAAAAGGCTTAAACACCTCTATTGCTATACTTTTGGATTTACAAGGACCAGAGATTAGATTATCTCTTCCCTTTGACAAAATTGAATTAAAAATTGGAGAAAAACTCTTCATTTCCAAGGCTTTAGGAATAAGCGAAAAAGGAATCTCTTTTAATCCACCGCAGATTATAGATTCCCTAAAAGATGGACAGAAGGTTTCTGCAGATGATGGCTTATTTGAGTTTATCGTAAAAGCCGAAGATGGCAAAATCTATCTTGAATCTTTATCAACCGGCATACTTTTAAACAAAAAGACAATCAATATTTCAAATCTTTTCTTTAATTTTCCCGTTATCCACCAAGGAGACAGGCTTGGATTAAAACTTGCAAAAGAATTGGAGGTTGATTTTGTAGCTTTATCTTTTGTAAGAAGCGAAAAAGATATAAAAACACTAAAAAAAGAAATGAAAAAAATAGGTTTAAACGCAAAAATAATAGCCAAGATTGAAACTGCAAGGGCCATAGAAAATATAGATAAAATTATTGAGAAATCAGACGCAATTATGATAGCAAGAGGAGATTTGGGAATAGAACTATCTTTAGAAGAGGTACCTTTTTATCAAAAACAAATTATTATAAACTGCATTCAAAAAGGAATACCAGTAATAACGGCAACTCAAATGCTTGAGTCTATGACCCAAAGGCCAATTCCAACCAGAGCAGAGATATCAGATGTTGCTAATGCGGTCTATGATTTTACAGATGCAGTTATGCTAAGCGGTGAAACTGCAAGCGGGAAATATCCAGCTAGTGCAGTTTCTATAATGGCAAAGATTGTTAAGTACAGTGAAAACAAAAACAGACACCCTGATATAAGAAATTTATTTTCTTACCAACTTTTTGATGTATCACAAATGGTCTGCGACAGCGCATTTAATCTTTATAAAGTGTTAAAAATAAAAGGGCAAGCAGTAAAAGGATTTTTAGTCTTTACCGAAAGCGGCAAAACAGCCAGAATGCTATCAAGATACAGACCCCATGTTCCTATTTTTGCCTTTTGTCCAAAAGAGGATCTTGTCAGAAAACTAAATCTTAGTTTTGGAGTAAATCCTATCTTTCAGGATTCCCTTGATCAAAAAAGCGAAATAACCAAACAAGATATTCAAAAAGCACTAAACATTTTAAAAACAAATGGGTTTTGTAGCAAAAATGACAATTTTATTGTTTTACACGGAGATCACTGGACTTCAAAAAGTGGCACTACAACAATTAGAATTGCAACAGCCTCAACCTAAATAATCCTTAAGCTTATTTCCTCTTGAGGGATGTCTTAGTTTTCTAAGCGCTTTTGCCTCAATTTGTCTAATACGCTCACGTGTTACAGCAAACATTTTACCAACCTCTTCCAAAGTTTTTGGCCTTCCGTCTTTTAAGCCAAATCTTTCTTCTAAAACTCTTTTTTCTCTATCAGAAAGAGTTAATAATACTTGTTCTATTTGTTCTTTTAAAAGTTCTCTAGAGGCTGTATCAAAAAGAGTTGGAGCGTTACTATCATGAATAAAATCACCAAGACGGCTGTCTTCCTCATCTCCAACAGGAGATTCCAAGCTTGCAGGCTCTTGGGAAATTTTAATAATCTCCAAAGCCTTATCAGGTTCAATGCCAAGTGTTTTTGCAACTTCATCAGGGGTTGGCTCTCTGCCTAAATCTTGCATTAATTTTCTTGAGGCTCTTAAAAACCTGTTTATGTTTTCAACCATATGGACTGGGATTCTAATTGTTCTTGCCTGGTCTGCAATAGCCCTTGTAATTGATTGTCTTATCCACCAGGTTGCATAGGTTGAAAACTTAAAACCTCTTCTCCAATCATATTTTTCAACTGCCCTAATTAACCCTTGGTTTCCTTCCTGGATTAGATCAAGTAAAGTAAGTCCCCTTCCAACATATTTTTTGGCAATGGAAACAACCAGTCTTAGATTTGAGTTAATGAGTACTTGTTTTGATCTTTTATCTCCTTTTTCAACTTTTTTGGCAAGATTAATCTCCTGATCAAAAGTTAGTAATGGAATTCTTCCAATTTCTTTTAAATACATTCTGACAGGATCAGAAACAGTTCCTTCTGTTAGTACGGTTAATGCTTCTAATTCTTTCTCCAAATCCTCAATTGGTTTTTCTTCCTCAGATTGGGCCGCAACTGATTCAAACACGTCAATATCAGAAGACATTAACTTGTCATAGAGTTTATCCAGCTCTTCCAAATGTTCTTCTGGCTTTGGAAATAAGGCTAGAATTTCCTCTTGAGTAATATATCCTCTTTTTTTGGCACTTAAAACAATCTCTGATAGTAAATTGGGCTGCTTCATAAAACTATATCTATTTTAACAGAAATTCGTTACTTTTTAAACCTAATTCTTTTTATTTAGTAGGGCAAGTGTGCTTGAAAACTCTTCTTGTAATTTTTGTGCTTTCGAACTATCCTTACCTAAAGTTTTAATCTCATCAGATATTTCTTTTGCTCTTTGTTTAACAAATAAGCTTAAAAGCTCCCAAGATACTTTTTGTATTTCTTCTTCCCATTTAACTACTGTTTCAAATTTAGGCAGAGGATACAAAAAGCAAACGTCAAATGATTTTAAAAGCGGGCTATCCAAGTAATTTGTAAAAAGTAAATTGCTAAAGTTTTGATTTTGCTCAAAATACAAGCTTAGGGCATTTAAGATTTTTCCGAAGGCAGGTATTTCAAATTTATACCTAGAAAGTGTTTTTTTAGTTTCCTCTAAAATTTGTTTTTGATTTGGGTTTTGAATAATTAAGGCAAGCAAATATTCTTCCAAAATTTCCCTTCTTGATCTTTTGTCTTTTTGGGCAACAACAATTTTGTCCTCTTGTTGTTTGGAAAGCTTTTCTATCTCCCTTTCAATTGCTTCAAAAGACGAATCAATATTTTTGCTTAACTTTTTAATGTAATGTTCTTTGATAATCTCGTTTGAGATTTGAGATAAAAGAGGAAGAATTTGAGTAATAATTTGTCTTTTGCCTTCAATTCCTTTGTTAATATTTTCTGTTGTATAAAAAGAGATTAGAAAGTCATAGATATTTAAAGACTCTCTTACGGCTTTTTTAAAAGCATTTTGGTCTTTTTTAACTGCCTCGTCTGGATCTTTAGCGTCTTTTAGAACAACAATGTTAGTAGTCAGTCCTTTTTTTTCAAGATTTGCAAGACTTCTTTTTGTTGCTTCAAAACCTGCACTGTCTTGGTCAAAACAAAGCGTGACTTTCGGGGTAAAGCGTGATAAAAGACTTGCCTGATCGTCTGTTAAGGCAGTTCCTTTTATGGCAACTGCATTTTTAATACCAGTTATATATAGCGAGATTACATCAAATTCTCCTTCAACAATTAACACATCTTGAACTTTCTTTATTTCATCTTTAGAAAGATTAAATCCAAAAAATAAACTTCCTTTATGATAGACAAGGGTTTCTTTGGTATTGATATACTTTGGCATATCAGTTTCATTTAAGGCTCTAGCAGAAAAACCACAAACATTACCCCTGTGGTCAAAAAGAGGGAAAATAATTCTGTTTCTGAAAAAATCCATAAGTTTTCCATTTTTTTGAATAGAAATTCCAGCATTTATTAAATCCTTTGGGGAGTACTTTTTTTTGTTGATTAGATAATCAGAAAGTCCACTTTGAGTGTTGGGAGCAAAACCTAAGGAAAAAGTATCAATTACTGCTTTATTTAATTTTCTTGTATTTAATAAATAATCCAAAGCAGCCTTTCCAGCCCTGTGATTTTTTAGAATATAGTTGTAAAACTTCAAAGAAAGTCTGTTTAGCTCATAAAGTTTTTCTTTTTGAGAAGACTGTCCTTTTCTAAAATCAGATTCTCTAAGCTCAATTCCTGTTCTCTTGGCAAGAGTTCTAAGGGCTTCTAAAAACTCAATATTCTCATATTCCATTAAAAAAGTGAATGCGTCTCCACCTCTCGAACAAGAAAAACAATGCCAGATCTGACGTTCAGGAGAAACAATAAAGGAAGGAGTTTTTTCACTGTGGAATGGGCATAAAACCTTAAAATTCCTTCCCATCTTTTTTAAAGGCAAATATTCTGAAATAAAAGAAACTATGTCTATCTTTTCTCTAATCTTGGAAACTTCATCCATTGTGCCCATATTGTAGCACCTAGGCAGTTGTTTTACTATTAAACCCTAAGTTTTAGAATAAGTTTTCAAAGGTTACAATTTGTGTACAAAATAGGATAGATGGAGATATATCAAGATATAAATATTTTGACATTTATCTATTAAACTAGAAACCTGCATCTTAATCTTGTAAAATAAAGTAATGGAAAAGGGACTGCCACAAGATAAAGCTTTAGAGCTTTTAAGAAAGTACGGTAAAAATGAAATAGAGACCAAAAGAAGTTTTAGTGCTTTTTCTTCCTTTTTATCCCAGTTTCCAACTCTAATTAATGGCATTCTTTTTGCTGGCGCAATATTTTCAGCATTAATTGGAAACTATATTGATAGCGCCTTTATTCTGGCAATTTTAATCTTATCTGCGGTTTTTGGATTTGTTCAGGAATATAACGCGGAAAAGTCCCTGGAAAAGCTTAAAAGCATTCTTACCCCAATGTCCAGGGTTTTTAGGAACGGAAAAGAAACCCAGATTGAAACCTCCCTTATAGTACCTGGTGACATAGTTGTTTTATCTGAGGGCGAAAGAATTCCGGCTGATGGAAAACTTGTTATTTCAAGGCATTTGGAGATTGATGAGTCTGTACTAACCGGTGAATCAATACCTGTTGTCAAAAATGCAAAAGATCCCGCCTTTTCAGGGACTCTTGTATCCAAAGGAAGGGGACATTTATTGGTTGAGAGTACTGGCATGGATACCCGCTTTGGGCAAATTGCCAAAAGCTTGTCTACCATAGAAACAGATAAGACCCCCCTGCAGAAAAATCTTTCAGGCCTTGGCAAGATAATTTCAATAGTTGCGCTTTTAATTGCGCTTTCCTTAATTCCAATAGGGCTTTCGCAGGGAAGAGATCTGTTTCATTTAATACTTTTATCAATTTCTGCTGGGGTTAGTGCAATTCCAGAAGGATTACCTGCTGTTATTACCATTGCCCTGGCTATCGGAACAACTAAAATGGCAAGGAAAAAGGCAATTGTTAGAAAAATGTCTGCGGTTGAAACTCTGGGAGCGGTACAAGTTATTTTATCAGACAAAACTGGAACTTTAACCCAAAACAATATGCAGGTTAGGGATTTTTATCTGTATAAAAAGAATACTCTTGTGCTTTTACTCAAAGCCTGTGTTATCGGCAATACCGCAACTTTAATAGAAAAAGGATTGGGGGGAAAATTTGAAGCTGTTGGAGACAAAACTGACTCCTCTCTTTTGGTTTTTGCCAAAGAAAAAGCTAAAGACTTAAAAATCTTAACAGATAATGGAAAAGTGGTTGACGAATTTGTTTTTGATCCAAAAACAAAGCTAATTACAACTGTTTTTATGGAAGATAACCATAAATATGTGTTTGTAAGAGGAGCTTTTGAGAAAATACTTGAAAACTCTGCTTTAAAAGAAAGTGAGAAAAAACGGATTGAAAAAGAATTTGAGGCTATGGCCAAAAAAGGATACAGGGTCATTGCCTTTGGATATAAAAAACACATTGGAGATACAAATAATCGAAAGACCTTGGAACAAAATATTGAATTTTTAGGTTTTGTTGGAATCTATGATCCTCCAAGAATTGAGGCGGTTGAGGCTATCAGAAATGCCAAAGAAGCTGGCATTAAAACCGTAATGGTAACAGGAGACAATGAATTAACTGCTCTAACTATTGCCAAAGAAGTGGGCTTAATTGAAAGAGAGGAGGATGTGATAACAGGAGCTGATTTGGATAAACTGACTGATGAGCAACTTAGAAAAATTATTCTAAAAATAAGTATTTTTGCCAGAACAAAACCTGAAGATAAGTTAAGACTGGTAAAAATGTACAAGCAAATGGGGTATATTGTTGGAGTAACCGGAGACGGAGTAAACGATGCGCTTGCCCTAAAAAGAGCAGACGTTGGCATAGCAATGGGAGAAACAGGAACAGATGTTGCAAAGGAAGCTTCTGATATTGTACTTTCCGATGACAACTATTCAACTCTGATTAGGGCTGTAATTGAGGGAAGAACAATTTATAGAAATATCCTAAAATCTATTATTTATCTTTTATCCTCTAACCTTTCAGAACTATCGCTAATTGTTATGGCTGCGCTTTTAAAAATGCCTGACCCCTTACTTCCAACCCAGATCTTGTGGATAAACTTGGTAACAGACGGGCTACCTGCTTTGGCCCTTGCAAGCGATAATAGAGAATCATCAATTTTAAACGAAAAACCAAGAGATCCAAAAGAGGCAATATTAACCCCTCAAAGAATTGCCTTTATCTTATTGGTTGGGCTTTCTTTGGCAACGGTTTTAATTTTAATCTTTAATTTTCTATTGCAAGGAAATAGTCAAACATATTCAAAAACAATTATTTTTAACCTTTTAATTTTTTCCCATTTAACCTTGGCATTTTTGGTAAGGGGAAAAGCAATATTTAAATTTAATAAGCTACTTGTTCTTAGCGCAATTTTAACCATAACTTTACAGTTTATAATCACAACGCAATCCTTCACCCAACAAATTTTTCAACTTGGACTTAAGTAATCTAGGTTGCCTCTTGACTTTAAAATATTTTTATAATTAACTAAAGTTAGTGGCGCTTCAAGACGAATTAGAAAGAAAGTACAAACCACCACAAGTAACGCCTGAAAGATTTGGCAATCATTTCAGACCTGCCCCAAAACGAGACGCACTTGGAAGAAGAGATGCAACTGCGCTTGAAGTCCAGAGGGCAATGCAGGGAGAATTTTCACCAGATCCTGCTCCAAGCCCAAAAGCTTCAGCTTATCTTTTAAGAAGAGAGCGAAAATTTGCAACAAGAAGAGGTCGAGGCAGATAATTTAAAACACCCCCTTGCAATAAGCGTTATAATATTGTTATGGACAACATTCATTGGGTAGGTCATGCTACATTTTTCTTCAATGATAAAAATCATAACGCTATTTATTTTGTAGATCCTTTTCAATTGGAAAACCTAAGCTTAGAAAAAGCAGACATTATTTTTATAACCCACTCACACCATGACCACTTATCAAGGCCTGATATTAACCTTGTTTTAAAAGACAATACTATGGTAGTTGGGCCACCTGATGTATTGGACAAGATTGATATTGATGCTAAGAGAAAAGTCTTTGTATCCCCTGGCAATGACTATGAAGTAAAAGGATTTTTGTTCTCAACAGTTGCTGCGTATAATAATCACCCCCAAAGATTAAGCTTTCACCCTAAAAGTAATAAATGGGTAGGTTACATTTTTAATCTAAATAATCAAAAAATATACCACGGGGGAGACACTGATTTTGTCAATGAAATGAAGGCTTTAAAAGATTTAAATTTAGATGTTGCCCTTTTACCAATTGGTGGAACTTATACAATGGACGTAAA
>CAZUZF010000030.1:0-11031 GCA_964624955.1 uncultured Gammaproteobacteria bacterium | reverse complement strand
TGAGGAATTTTTAAAATCGTGAATTACCTAGTAGATACGCATATTTTTCTCTGGACAATACAGGCGCCAAAACTAATTCCCAAAAAAATTAAACCTATTCTTCTTAATCCTGAAAATAATAAGTATCTAAGCTTAATTACTTTTTGGGAAATATCACTTAAGTATTCTCTCGGAAAAATAGATTTAATAGGAGTTTTGCCAGATAAACTTCCCTCTGTTGCACAAGAAACAGGTTTCGAGCTTTTGGATATGGACAAAGACGTACTTTCTTCCTTTTATAAACTGCCTAGAACAAAAAATAAAGATCCATTTGACAGACTGCTTGCTTGGCAAGCTATAAACTCAAAATGTATTTTATTAACAAAGGACAAAAGCTTTCTTGATTACAAAAATTATGGCCTAAGAATAATCGGCTAAAAAAATAAAGTTTATGAAAAAGAAGATGAAAAAAGATAACTAAAAAGTCAGCATTTATAGGTTTTTTCTCTACATCAGGAAGACTTGCTACTCTACCCCCTACTAAATTAGCAAGAGAATTGGCAACTTGAGTGTTGCCAATAAAATCTATAACTAATGTTTCATTATAAGTATCGCTTGAGGCATTGTCGTAGTCTACAACATTAAATTCTTTTGTTTTTGAATAAAGGATCTTCTTTGGTCGTAAACCCTACGCTACAAAACACCATATTGAATATGTTATAAACTACTTACAACAGAAAGGAGGACAATAGTTCTCTATCTAGGTATCCAATACACAAACTTGACATAAGTTTTTTATGCTGATACAGTTAAATTATAAATAAATTAAGCCCTAAAATGCCTAAAATAGAATCTGAACATCAAATTTCCCAACAACCTACCCCTGCGGTAATTCTTCCAAATTCTAATAATCAAAAAAAGGCAGGTCTTATCTTAATTTTTCTCATTGGAACTGTTTTGATAGTCACTGTTTTGGTAGTGGTATTAATTGCAACAAAAAAATCACCACCAACTCAAGAAATTGCGAAAACTCAAGAAACTTCGGAAACTTCAGCAATAAAACCTCAAACTTCCTATAACAACCCTTTTGACAAAGATGCTCAGTATGTAAATCCATTTTCGTCTTATAAAAATCCATTTGACAATCTAAAATGAAAAAACTTTTATTGCTGATCTTTGTTTTCTTTGCTTTTGGACTTGGATTGTTTGGTGGCCGAGTTTTTGCGCAGGAAAGTCCTGAGGAAACTGCCAAAAAATACAATGTAACTTTCCCAATAAAAGAGCTTGGAAATTGTGCCAATTTTTCCCAGTGCCGTGAGTTTTGCGAGGATCCTGTTAATTCTTCAACCTGTATGGATTTTGCAAAAAAGAAAGGTTTTTATAAAGAGGAAAATGCTGGGAAAAGCGATTTATTAGCTAAGGCAAAAGCTCAGCTTGGATGCAACAGTGAATCATCATGTAGGCAGGTCTGCAGTAAAGAAGAAAATTTTGAAAAATGCAGTAACTTTGCTAGGCAAAATAATTTATCAGGAGGGCATACCGAGGACTTAGCAAAAGCTGAAATTCTTCAAAAGGCAAAGTCAATACTAGGATGCAACTCCGAGAGTTCATGTCGAGAAGTTTGCAGCAAAGAAGAAAACAGAGATAAATGTTCCGAGTTTGCACGACAAACAGGACTCCGTGGAGGAGAAAGAAGATCGGGTCCTGGCGGATGCACATCAGAAGAAACTTGTAGAGCTTTTTGTTCGGATCCTGCTAACTATCGAGTTTGTTCAGGATATGCTTCTTCTCAGGGTGGAAATTTTTCTGGACCGGGTGGTTGCAATTCAGAAGAAACGTGTAAGCAGTACTGCGAAAAAAATCCAGAAAGTTGTAGGTCTTTTGGTGACAGGGAGAATTATAATCCTGAGGACATGTGTAGGAAAACTCCAAATTGTTCGTGGGCAAACAATAGCTGTCAATGCGGAAATTACGGAGGACCTGGTGAATCTGGCCAAAAAGCGCAGGAATATGCAGAATTTTGCAGAAATAATCCTGATAAGTGCGCACCTGGACAGCAAGGATCATTTGAAAGCTCGCAACAAAGAGAGGATTATGAAAAATATTGCCGGGAGAATCCGCAGAATTGCAAATATGATGGCTCGCAAAGTCCATCAGGTACATATACTCAGCCGACATATGGCCAGGGATCAGACCCTCAAAGTGAGTGCACAAAATATGGGTGTAATTGGAATGGATCAAATTGTGATTGTAGCAATAAAGCTTCCTCCGCAGATCCAGCAACTGAATGCACCAAACAGGCTGGATGTAGCTGGACAGGTTCTTCTTGCAACTGTTCTTCCACTCAGCAGACTCAAACTCAGCCTCAGCAAACTCAGCCTCAGCAGACTTATGATCCCGCAACAGAATGTAGCAAGCAAACAGGCTGTTCATGGAATGGTTCTTCTTGTCAATGCACAGGGGTACAAGGAGCTAGCACAAATATTTCTCTTTTCCAAAGAATTCTCAATTTCTTTAAATTCTGGTAAAAGACTAATTTGACTTTTGACTTCAGTGTTGGTTTTGGCTATAACTCATGCCCCTGCCACTTCAAGAAGAAGAATTACACGACAACAAAGAAAAAACTTGTAAATATTAAGGGTATGCCCTATCAATCTTTAATGAAGATAAATAAAACTAAAGTTTTTTTGAAAACAGTATTCTTCCCGCACTTGTTTGAATTACCCTAGATACTACAACATTTAACTCTCTCCCAAGTTCTTGGCTAGCATTTTCAACAACTATCATTGTTCCATCATCTAAATATCCAACACCTTGGGTTATATCTTTTCCTTTGTGCTGTATTTTTATATGCAAAGTCTCCCCTGGCACTGCAATAACTTTTAAGACATTTGCCATAGTATTAACATTTATGGCTGTTACTCCGTTAATACTTGCTTTCTTCTCAAGGTTATAATCACAGGTTATGATTCTTCCCTTGTTATGTTTTGTGGCAAAAATGAGTTTTTCGTCAACTTCGTTTAGTTTAGAAAGTCCCATACCGTTTTCTTTATCAGTTGAAAGGATAACAAGTTTAATGCCTTTTACTTTCTTAACTTTTTCAAGTAAAACCAGGCCTTTTCTGCCTCGTTCTCTTTTAACAAGATCTTTTGAATCAGCAATGTGCTTAAGTTCTAGTAAAATGCTTTCCAAAACTATTAGCTCTCCTGTGAGTAAACCAAGGTTTATAACATCAAAAATTCTTCCATCAATAATGGCTGAGGTATCCAAAAACATTGCATTTAAATGGCCGTTGCCGTTTTTCTTTTTGGCACTCGAGCGTCTAAAAGAAGGGAGCCTGCTTGCAACTGTTTTTGCCACTTCTTCTGCCAAAAGTCCTACAAACTTAGAAGAGAAATGAATTCCCCGCTCTGCCGTTTGCACAACTGCCGGAACTGTCTCTTCTTTGGTTTTTTTTGCTTTAGTTTGATTTTTTGCCATAAGTATCTTTTTTACTATTTACTGTCTAATTTAGACAGTACTTGATAAATATTTTTAAAGCCTTTAGGACTTACTATTTTACCAAATCCCAGTTTCCTTGCTTCTTTAACACGTTTATCCAAAAGAGATGGTATCCTAAGCTCGCCTAACAGCCCCAGTTCTGCAATTGCAACAGTTTTACTTAAAGTTATATTCTTAAGACTTGAAAATATCGCAAGAGCTATTGCCAGGTCAGAGGCAGGATCTGAAAGCTTAAACCCTCCTGCGACATTTACAAACACATCCATTGAATCAAGGGGTAGTCTTGCGTGTTTTTGTAAAACTGCCAAGATAAGCTCCAAGCGTCTGTAATCTATGCCTGAAGCAACTCTTCTTGGCATTGGCAGGCGGGAAAAAACAACCAAAGCTTGAATTTCAATTAAAAAAGCTCTTGTTCCCTCCAAAGTTACTGTCAAAACACTGCCTGAGGCATTAATCTCTTTATTTATAAATAAACTCTGGGGGTTTTTTACTTCAACCAAACCTTGGACCTGCATCGAAAAGATTCCCACCTCATCTATGGGACCAAATCTGTTTTTTAAACCCCTTAAAATTCTTGTTCCCGTCTGCTTTTCTCCTTCCAAGAATAAAACGGTGTCTACCATATGGGACAAAATCATCGGGCCTGCTACCATTCCTTCTTTGGTTACGTGGCCAACCAGAACAAAGGGAATGTTTAGTGTTTTTGCGGCCTTTATAAACTGACTGGTCGCGTATCTAACCTGACCTACGCTTCCAGACAAGCCTTCCAGGTTTTCAGACTGCATGGTCTGGATTGAATCAATAATTACAAAGGAGGGTTTAGTCTCTTCTATAAGAGCAACAATTGCATCAGGGTCTGTTGAGGAGAGAAGGTAAAGTTTATTTTTTTCAAGGTTTTTTGAAAGCCTTTGCGCTCTTAGCTTTACCTGGTTTTGAGATTCTTCACCTGAAACATATAAAACATCTTTTATTTTCCCCATATTTAAACCTACTTGCAAAAGTAATGTGGATTTTCCAATGCCCGGATCTCCGGCAAGAAGTATAACGCTTCCCAAAACTATTCCACCTCCCAAAACCTCATCCATTTCCAAAAAAGAAGTTGACAATCTTGTTCCCTCCTCAAAACTTACCTCAGAGATCTTTTGAGGCTTTATTGTTATCTGTTCAATGCTTTTGCCAAGGCCTACTTTTGATTTTGCGTTGGAAACTCTGAATTCTTTTAAAGTATTCCAAAGACCGCATTCGGGGCATCTTCCCAAATATTTAGGGCTTTCATATCCACATTCCTGGCAGACAAATGTTGTTAGAGTTTTCATAAAGGATACTTAGCGATAGCCGATTGGTTTTTCTTTTAGAACAGGCGCCAATACCACTCTTTGGTTTCTGTCAACTTCCAAGACTGTTGCCTCAACCAAAGATCCTTGGGGAAAACTTACAGTTGGTGGAATTTTTTCTTTTTTAATAAATCCCTCAATTCCGTCTCCCAAATCAACAGTTACTCCGCTGTTTGTCACTTTCGTTACTGTTCCATTGACTTTTTTGTCTTTTTCAAACTCCTTTAATTTTTCCTCAAAAGGATTGGTTGCTAAACGTTTAATAGAAAGGTTTACTCTTTTTGCTTCCCTGTCTAATCCCAAAATTTGCGCTTCAAACTCATCCCCTGCTTTAAAATCAGAAGGAATGCTTTCAAGCTTTTCCCAGGCTATTTCAGAAATATGGACAAAACCCTCAATTTTTTGCCCTTTGGCAGTATCCACCAAAGCAAAAATTCCAAAAGGAGCGATATTCGAAATTACAGCTTTGGTTTTCTCACCTTTTTTAAGATTTTTTGCTTGTATTGCAAAATCTTGGGCGTTTAGAGTTTTTTTCTGGGAAAAAATAACTTTTTTTAATGGCCGTAAAAGCTCTATTACGCAAACATTTAGATTTTTCCCCACAATTACATTTGAGTCTAGGAAGGACACTTGTGAATTAGGCAAAAAACCTGATATTCCATCTTTAGTTGAAACCAAAAATCCACCCTTTGAGGCTTGGTCAATAGTTACTTCAATTTTTTCTTTTGATTTTTGAATACCTTCTAATTTCTTCCAAATCCTATCATCGTTAAAACGCCTTAGAGATACAACTGGATTTCCAAAATCTGATTCTGGATTTAAGACTGAAACGCTTACTTTATCTCCTACTTTGAGGCTATTAAGTAGGCTTTTTAATATTTTTTTATCTTTTTCAAGTACAACTGCCAAACTTTTTGTTCCAATATCAATTAGAATTTCTGCCGAAGTCAGTTTATTTACAGTACCTTCTAATACATCTCCTTTGTGGGGGCTGACAAAAGTGGTTTTGACCGACTTCATCAAATCAGCCATTGTTAACGCTTTATTTGTTTGTTTTGTAGCCACTCATTTATTTACCTTTCATAATAGATTGCCTTCAAGTATACCACTTGGATCTTGTCTAAACAAGCGCAAATTTGTATAATCTGGCAATGCCAAAGGAGAAAATAGAAAAAGTTGAAAAGGATTGGGACAAGTATTGGACCAAAAAACAAAACACCTCCCAAAGTATTTATAGACTGATTGCCTCTTTCTACAGACAATTTATAATAAAAGGCTTACTTAATTATTTTATTAGTCAGGAGTTTAAACAAAATGATAAGCTTCTCCACGCAGGTTCTGGTTCGGGGCAAGTAGACATTGATATTGCCAAGAAATTTGACATTACAGCCCTGGATTTATCCGCTGAAGCATTAAAATTATACAAAATTGTAAACGGTCCAAATTCTAAAGTATTAAAAGCAAGTATTTTTGATATCCCTGTTAAAGATGAGGTGTTTGATGGAATTTATAACCTTGGGGTTCATGAACACTTTACCGGTAGTGAAAACACAAAAATATTTGCGCAGTTTAAAAGAGTTTTAAAACCAAACGGTAAATTAGTGTTATTTTGGCCTCCAAAATACGGTTTTTCCGTAATGTTTCTTAATTCTTTGCATTTTTTACTAAATGAAATTTTGCGAAGAAAAATTAGACTTCACCCTGATGAGGTATCTTTAATTTCTTCTAAAAAACAGGTTGAGAATTTACTAAAAGATTGTGGATTTAAAGTAACCAGATTTTATTTTGGTCCCAAAGATCTTTTCACCTACTGCGTTATTGTTGCCAAAAAAATCACAAAGAAGTAATAAAGGTTTGGCAAAATTTATCTATTGTAAGCGTCTCAATATCAAAATCTGAAATCTTAAGGTTAGATGGGTATCTATTTAATACAACTCCCCTACAAAGCCTATCGTTAAATATTCTAAAACTTTCCCCTCCGTCTTTTAGCCTTGAAATACTTAGATGGGGTAAATCGGGTGTTTCCTGATTGCACTTAACATCGGCAATCACTGGAGTTTCTATGTTTTCATAATCTAAATCACTGTTACAAGAGGCAAAAGTTATATTTCCAAAAGTATATCTTTCACTATTTAAATTATTGGCAATTTGTTTGGCGGTATTTTTATTATAGGAATTGCTATAAAAAAGATATTTTTTAAATAAATCAAAAGAAGAATTTGAATAAATGGTAACTTTTTGATTATTTGATGACCTTAGGGCATACGAAGATACAATCCGTATGGGAAAATCAAAATATCCCTGCAAAGGGTGCCAGAAAAAATAAATATTTGCAAAATTAAGAGTTGAGAAAAGATAAACAAGTAAAATTAGACTCGTTAAAACAAGTTTATAATTTTTATTTTTAAAATAATTTATTAATCCTTCTATCCCAATTCCTATAAGAATAATTAGAAACGGAATAGTCATTGTCATATGGACTGAAAAATTACCAACGTCTGCCGTATGAAATACTTGAGGAACTACCCCTAGTAAGGCAAGGAGCAAAAAAAGAAAAAAAACATTTCTTTTTTTAATGAATAAAAAAAGTGCTCCAAGTATCAAAAATATACTATCTACATAGTAAAATAAACCATGCCTCCAGATTGAAAAAAACTCATCCCCATAGACAAAAAGATAATCAAAAGAAAAACTTTTAAGTGTTTTTGTAGCAACTATATTTGCAAACACAGTATATTTATTTACAAATATTTCAATCAATGGATTTTGAATTGACGTCTTTCTAATATCGTCAACTTCTTGTGAAATTGCGGGATCAAAAGGAGTCAGCAGCTCATCAAGTCTTGCAGTTTGGGGGTTAAGCTTTAAAGATACTATAAAAAATACCAAAAATAAGAGGCAGAGTGCAAAAAGCAATAAATACTGCTTTAAATACTGTTTCTTATTTATAAAAATAAAAGCATAGATGATAATTATAAAAACAAAGGGAAGGAAAATAAGCTTGGTTGCAATATATGAATAAAAAGCAGCTATTAAAAAAGGGAAAGTAAGTAGTATTCTCCATCCCCTTGCTTTTAGAAGAACATAAAGGGAAATAAAGTAAAAAAGCATTGCGGGAGTGGCCTCATAAGCAGTTCTTCCTATATAAATTAGCCAGGGATTAACTGAGGCTACCAAGGCGGCAAAAACTGCAGTATTTTTGCCTAAAAGCTCTTTAACAACAAGAAAGATAAATAAAACAAGCAAAATTCCCATTATTAAATTGGGCACTCTTGAAGAAAGAAGAGAAAAAGGTAATGGTCCTACTATAAATGAATTAAGAATATATGGAAGTTCTGCTTGCGCTTCCCCTTTTGGATACTGAAATAAAAGGCCGTTTACAGGAGACCAAGTTCCAAAAATATCATGACCTGTTATAAAAGACGCTTTCGCGTTTAGAGTATAAACTATTTCGTCTCCTCCAATTGCATTGGGAATCTTATCTAACCAGATAAAACGAAGCAAAATTGCAAGAAGAACGATTAAGATAATAGGCCAATTATTTCTGGGTGTTTTTGCAAACATTAACCTTAATATATCACAAAATTATCCTCATGTTATAATCTTGGCGATGACTGTTGAAAGAAGAATTCTAGATCAAAATTTTAATGTAATTAGCCGCAGAGAAATAAAACCTGGAAAAAAGCTTAGAACAAGAGCAAAAGTTATAGAGAAAGAACATCCTCATAAAGAATTTATAATTATTTTCCATGCAAAATGTGCAGGAGATGATTCCAAGGGAAGACTTTCCTTCCTCCATCCGGAAGCTGGACTTGTTAAAGTTGAATTTATGGGAGATCAAAAACCTTTTTATATGGTAAGAAGAAGAAATGGAAGTTTGGGACTAATCGAATGGGAACATGTTCTTCCGAAATAGCTACAAATCACATCTCGGAATAGTTATTACTTAGCCTTGAGGCGGCTGAAAAGCTCTTCTTAGCCTTCTTACGGTAAATAAGGATGGCCTTCCTCCCTTTTCTATTCTTGAAATTGTAGCTCGTGATACTCCACTTCTTTCAGCTAATTTTCCTTTAGACCATTTTCTAGCAGTTCTTTCTGTGGTTAACCAATTTTGAGGCGCAGCTTGCGCTTCTTCTTCGAATACTTCTCTCAAGCCTTTTACTACCTGGTTCGCCGTTGCAAGTGTCGGCATTTGACCACGTTCAAGTCTTCCAATAGTAGTGTGAGCAAGCCCAGTTCTTCTTCCGAGCTCTCTTTGAGATAAACCTTGTTCTATTCTATTTTTTCTAATCCATTCTGCGAATGGACTGCCAGAAGACCTTCTTTCTATCATATTAAGCGCGATTATATTCTCGAAGCTTGATAAAGTCAATTTCCCACAAAAAAAATTCCCGGCGTTGACCTATTGTCCCATAAGCCTATGCTTAAGTATCGTAGGCGCTGAAGCGTTTCACTTCTCTGTTCGGAATGGGAAGAGGTGGTGCCACTTCGCTTGAAACACCGGGAAAATTTATTATTTATAATTGACTCTTTTAAAAGTGAAGAGAAGTTTGTCTTTTAGAAAAATTTATATTTAAAACCATTAGTACGGGTAGGCTTAACACCTCACAGTGCTTCCACCGCCCGCCTATCAACCTGGTGGTCTACCAGGGGTCTTCACAATCTTACGACTGCAAGAGATCTTATCTTGGAAACCGCTTCCCACTTAGATGCTTTCAGCGGTTATCGGTTGGGAATCTAGCTACCCGGCGATGCTCCTTTTCGGAAACAACCGGCACACCAGGGATTCCCTCATGCTAGTCCTCTCGTACTAAGCACAAACTTCCTCAAATCTCAACGATTACACAGGATAGAGACCGAACTGTCTTCGTATTATAGGTCCATTATTACTAATGGTACTGACTATATCTTCAACCAACTATAAGTTGGTGCTGGCATGTTATAACTCGTGAATTTTGTTATCCTGAGCTATCTCATCTGTCAATTGACAGAATCAGTCGATACGGGGTCAAAGAAGATATTTCTCCTTGACTTCCCTCGGTATTACCCTTCTTAAAAAAGTTAGGGCTTCACCGATATTAGCCAAATTTTGCTTTGGATGTTACCATCCAAGGTCGCAAGTATCAATTACGACGTTCTGACATATATTCTTTCTATTTCTAGAAGTATGGACTATAACTTATCCTAAGAATTAGGATTTGGCGTATGATAGAAAATGTAAATTTCTATTGAATTCTCTATCTCACCACGTTTATATACTAAACGTGGATCAGTCTCTACGGGGTCAATCTTTTTTAAAGATGACTTCCCACGATATCATCCTATCTCAGGTATACACCTAAAATGAGGACTTCACCGTTATTAGCCAATTTATCCTGGGCTCAATGTGTGTTTAACCCAGCTCGCGTACCACTTTAACCGGCGAACAGCCGGACCCTTGGGACCTCTAACCTTCCATAATCACTTATGGGGTAAGACTATTCCATTACCTATTGCTATATGTCGCCACATAGTAGTTAGGTACAAGCCGTATGATAAATATTATAAAAATATCTATCTCATCTCGTTTTTGGAAACGAGAATCAGTCGTTAGAGGAAAAATGTTCTTGGATCTTTGATGCATAGTTCTTTCGTCTTCCAAACGAACGAACGTTAAAACTGCTTAAAGTATCCGCTAAACGAGCTACAAATAATAGATCTTCCTTAGATGAAATAGTAGTTTGAAGTATTTGCAAGCCTATTTTTACTTGCTGAGACTTTCCTCTACTATGCACCTGAATCAGTTCTAATATTTCCTTACAAATTTGTTGATCTCTTACTATCCAATCGAATGTTGTTCGATTCTTAGCAATAATACCAACTCCTAATAAAGATTGTATCCATTGCAAAAGTTGTGGGTTTTTCTGAGTAAACTGTATTATTATTCTTACCCTAAAACCAAACTTTTTCTCCTTATGTGATTCAATTGAAGCCATAATGGCTCCGTCGCAATCAAGAAGACCTGCAATATATGCTCGATCAGCTTCAGAACATCCTTTTCCTACGGAACCAACCATATTATTACTATACCAAGATTACTTGGGACCTGCAATATATATGGCCTCCTCCGTTTTGAGCTTGTTTATTACCTTTTCATTTCTGAAAAGGAGAGAAGTTTACGTTTTCTCCAGCCCCAGGATGTGATGAGCCGACATCGAGGTGCCAAACCGCATCGTCG
>CAZUZF010000029.1:0-11219 GCA_964624955.1 uncultured Gammaproteobacteria bacterium | reverse complement strand
CATACAGGAAATGGGGAAAATCTAGAAGATTATGAAGTCTTTGGTAAAGAAGTTCTTGCCCCAGGAAGTGGAACTATTGTTCAAGTCATTGATGGATCTATAGATGTGTTACCGGGCGAAAGAGATAGAAGTGTAGGAGTTGGTAACGCAGTTATTATTGACCATCATAATGGAGAATATAGTCTGCTTTGTCATTTTAAGCATAATTCAATAAAAGTAAAGGTTGGAGATAGTGTAGAACAAGGAGGTATTTTAGGACTTTGTGGTAATACGGGGAATACCTCTGAACCCCATATTCACTTTAATCTTCAAGATGGACCCCTAATGCATAGGGCAAAAGCGTTACCAGCGCAATTTAGAAAAATAATAGTAAATAGTGAGATAAAAGAAAATTTTGAACCAATAAAAGGAAACAAAGTTTCAAATTCGTAGTTTATAAACCCCATTAGTGATGGGGAGGTTACTAGAAATTGTTATACAACAATTAGCTGTATATATTATACATTGGGACCTGGATGAGGTTTATATCTATCTTTACTTGTCGTCAATTCCGCCATGCAATCATCGCAAAAATGTTTTTTTTGATTTTCAACAGCAATAGTGTTTTGGGCCAATTCTCTTAAGTTTAATGTTTGCCTCATAGAACAAACATTTGGACAGTGACTGCCAAGACTCTCAACTGCATCCGGTCTTCCCACTAAGCCAAACATATGCCCAACCTCATGTCTTAAAAGATTTCTGATCATCGCAAGCGTTAAATCCCTGTCTTTTATTCCGCCTTCTAAAATTCTTCTCACCGATTGTATAGAGTAGGGAAAATCAGGATTTGTTACGCCGTAAACAAAATTTATAAATTCTCCATTAACCATACTATTTAAATCATTATTAACAATTAAGACATCCCAATGAGGATCGGCTTGTAACGGCTCTGTTGCAAAAAGCTGTCCAAATTGATCAGTATCAAGCTGTGGGCCAAAATTAACATCACGTCTTAAAGACTGCCTTGCATATGCAGTATTTACATACCAATCGGCATTTTCAAAATCACCAGGAACTATGGTTTCAGAGCCAATAATGGCAATATTCCTGTCTTGTCCAGAAGCCATCATAGTATCTAATACTCCTGCTTGAGCGTATCTTGCAGCATCTTCAGGGACGTCTCCCGTCCACATTATATGAATAGGAACTAAAAAACCCTGCCTAATTTCTCTTCTTCTTACAAACTCACGCTGTAAGGCCTGTTGTTCGGCAGTTAAGGGCATAGTTTTAATTGGAGGCCTGTTTTCTCCTGTCATGTCCGATAGTATAGCAAAACCTATAAGAAATTTCTATTATAAGCTATAGTCTTCTTCTTGAAGCCAAGCTCCCAAAATGATATACTTGTCTCCATTATGCCAGCAATACAAAGAAGTGAATTTGCTCTTGCTTTAAACCAGGTTTCAAATGAAAGAGGCCTTGACCCAGCTATTGTTTTGGAAACCGTTCAAAATGCAATTTTGGCAGCTTACAGGAAAGATCATCCTGAAGCTGAACTTGAGGAATTTAGAGCAGAACTTAACGCAAATACAGGTGAGGCTAAAATATTTCATAAAGATGAAGATGTAACTCCTCCTGGTTTTGGAAGAATTGCAGCCCAGACTGCAAAACAGGTAATACTGCAAAAGATAAGAGAGAAAGAAAAAGAAACAATAATGTCAGATTTTAAGCAAAAAATTGGAACTATTGTTAACGGCATGGTTCTAAGGTTTGCAGGCCCAAATGTAATAGTTGATATTGGGAAAACTGAAGCTATTATGCCCCCCTCAGAACAGATTGCAAATGAAAAATACCATTTAAACCAAAGATTAACGGTTTATATTGTTGATATTAAGGAAGGACTAAGAGGAGAAGAAGTAGTAGTATCCAGAGCTGCAAACGGACTTTTAGAAGGCCTATTTAAAAGAGAAGTTCCAGAAGTTGCCCAAGGTGCTGTTGAAATTAGGGCAATTGAAAGAGAAGCAGGTAATAGAAGTAAAATTGCGGTTTATTCAACCCAGTCAGGTATTGATCCGGTGGGGAGCTGTGTAGGACAAAAAGGAGTCAGAGTTCAGGCTATTATTGCCGAATTTAACGGAATAGAGAAAATTGACATTATTCAATGGCAGGAGGATCCTACAAGATATATTCAGGCTGCACTTTCTCCTGCAAAACAGCTAACAGTTGAAGTTTTGGAAAAAGAAAAGTTGGCAAAAGTTAAAGTTGCTCCAGAAGAACTATCTTTGGCAATTGGAAAAGACGGACAAAATGTAAGGCTTGCTTCAAAATTAACAGGTTACAGAATTGAAATCGAAGGAGACGAAAAGTTATCTACGGTACCAGCTGAACCGGAAAAGGGGACAGAGGAAGAAAAAAAACCAGAGGAAGCAAAAGCTCCCAAAGAATCTAAAGCAGGGGAAGCTAAGGAAGAAACAAATGCACAACCTGCTATGGATCAGTTAGCAGAGCCAGTAGCTAACGCAACAGACCAAGCTCAAGATGCTAACGAAACTGTTTCTCAAGCTCCTGTTGAAGCACCTACCCAAACAGTAGAGGTTTCACCTCCAACGCAAGATACGGTCAAGCCAACAGAAGAAACTCAAGATAATGATACTAGTGACAAGTAAATCATATGAGAAATTATTTATTAAAACAAAATTTCTTGTCGCAAAACAAAATTAATATATGGGAAAAGGTGAAAAAAATAAAATTAAAGATAACAAATTCTATCCTCCAGTAGTTGCAGTTGTGGGCCACGTTGACCATGGCAAAACCACACTTTTAGATGCAATCAGAAAAACTAATGTGGCGGCAAGAGAACATGGTGGAATTACCCAAAAAATTGGAGCATCTTCAATTGAAGTAATACACGAAGGACAAAGGCAATATATTACTTTTATTGATACCCCTGGTCATCAGGCTTTCTCCAGTATGCGAGGGCGAGGAGTTGCAGCAGCTGATATCGGACTTTTGGTTATCTCAAGTGTTGACGGAGTAATGCCACAAACTGTTGAAAGTATTGAGTTACTTAAAGCCTCCAAAGTGCCTTTTATTGTTGTTTTTACAAAATCAGATGATCCCAAAAAATTGGTTGATAAAGCAATTCAACAACTCCTAAAACAAGATGTTCTGCTTGAAAACTATGGTGGAGACGTGCCCTTTATTGAAGTTAGCGCCAAAGAGAATAAAAACATTGATAAGCTTTTGGATTTAATCTTACTTGTCTATGAAGTTAAAAGACACGCAAACTTCTATCCGTTTACAGAAGATGGAGAGTTTATGGGAATTGTTATTGAGTCAAAACTTGATCAAAAATCAGGACCCAAAGCAACTGTTATTGTTAAAAATGGAAGACTAAAGTTTAGAGATGAAATTTATACTGGGAGTGCAAAGGGAAAAGTAAGAAGTTTAATATCCACAAGCGGAAAAACAGTAGATGTCGCAAGCGTAGGTGAGGCTGTCGAAGTATTGGGTTTTGAAACAGTTCCCCCTGTAGGTCAAACAGTTACTAATACGCCTAAAACTATTAAGCTTTCTTACAAAGAAGAAATTTCAAATCTTCCTTTATCTCCCTTTGAAAAGAAAGATGAGCACATGCTTTCAGTTGTTTTATGTGCAGATACCCAAGGCTCAATTGAGGCAATAATTCATTCAATTCCTAAAAATGTTAAGTTTGTTAGCGTAAAAACAGGGGAAATTGAAGTTTCTGATATTTTATTTGCCAAATCTATTAACGCTATAGTTTTGGGGTTTAATGTAAAGATAAAACCAGATATTCAAACTCTTGCAAAAACAGAGAAAGTATTGGTTAAGACCTACACCGTCATTTATGAAATGATCGATGAGATAAGCGACTTTGTCCAAGGAAAACTTGAAGCATTGCAGGAAGAAATATTAGGTATCGGAAAGATTTTAGCAAGTTTTCCATTTGAAAAAACAAAGGTTTGCGGCATTCAAATACAAGAGGGAAGAATTGCAAAAGGAGATAGAATAAGGTTGGTTAGAGGCGAGGAGGTAATTGGAGAAAGCAAAGTTATCTCGATTAGGAAAGGCAAAGAACAAACATCTAAGGTAGAAACTAATGAAGAAGCGGGTATAATCCTCTCCCCTTTCCTTGACTTTACTATAGGAGATATGCTAATATCCCATAGCTAATTAAAGAAAATGGATAATTTAACGTTTACAAAAATCAAAGAGGCAATAGAAAAATACAACAATATTGCCATTGCAGTTGCGGCAAATCCTTTAATGGATGAAATGGCTGCTGCACTTTCGTTATATTTAGTCATCTCAACTCTTGGTAAAAATGTATCTATTGCTTCTCCTACAACTCCATTGGTTGAAGTTTCAAATTTGGTTGGAATAGATAGAGTTCAAACAACTTTGGGTGGCGCAACAGGAGATTTAGTAGTTTCTTTTCCTTATAGGGAAGGAGAAATTGAAAAAGTTTCCTATACAAGAGACAATAACTTCTTAAATATTGTTGTAAAAGCTGGAGAATTAGGGCTTAACTTTGATGAAAAGCAGGTTAGATTTACAAGAGGAGGGGCATCCCCTGAACTTTTATTTGTAATTGGAGCAGAAAGAGTTACAGATTTAGGTAATCTTTATGATGTTAACAATCTCAAAGATACAGTTTTAATAAATATTGACAATAAAGGCCAAAATCAGGGATATGGAGATATAGTTATGGTTTCAAATAAATTTTCTTCAATTTCCGAGGCAGTTGCCAATTTAATTATTTCTCTAAATTATAGATTGGATATTGATACAGCGGAAAACTTAATAGACGGAATTACCTCCGCAACCAATAATTTCCAAAGTCCAAACACAAGTTCACTTGCCTTTGAAATGGCAGGAATTCTTATGAGAACAGGAGCCCAAAGAGCAACACAACAAGTTTTAAGTCCAAGACAAACACCAAGACAGGATGAGTTTATAAAACAGACTGAAAGAAAAGTAAGAGCAGAGGAAATTGAACGAAAGGAGATTAGGCAACCCGGTCAACAAGTTCAAACCAGTCAACCCAGTCAGCTAAATCAAGCAAGAGAGGTAAAGCAAACGCCTCCTCCAGATGATTGGTTAGAGCCAAAAATATATAAAGGCTCAACAAACTTCTAATCCAAGGAAGTTAAATTCTTTTTCCTAAACAATATTAAACTTCTCAATAAAACTCAGATTATTTAACATCCATGGTATAATAAGCTATATGAAACAAAAGGTTTTAAAATATGATGTTGTCTTTGAGGAACAACTAGAAGGCGGCTATACTGCAATCGTGCCTTCTTTACCAGGTTGTATTAGCGAAGGCGATACATTTGAAAAAGCAAAAGATAACATTGCCGATGCTATCAAACTGTATTTAGAAGATTTGGAAGCAGATGGTGAAGAAATTCCCAATACAAAGGGATCGGTGTTTGTTGGGCAGGTAGAGGTCAATTTTAACAAACTAAGCGCTCTTACTTAAAATCCATGCCTAGCATTACTCCCAAAAAACTTCTTAAATTCCTAAAGCAAAAAGAATTTTATATCAGCCGTCAAAGTGGAAGTCATATAATCCTTCATCATAAAACAGATATTTCAAAGAGAATTACTCTTCCCATTCATAATAAGGATCTGAAACAAAAAACCCTAAGTTCAATTTTAAAACAGGCAGGATTTAGCAGAAAAGATTTATTTAAGTAGAAGTTTTTCTAAAAAACCCATTGTTAACAATACATTTGCTAATATTTTTAAAAACTGATATAATACAAAGGATTTTAAAGAAAGATAGGAAATAAGTAACATTTATGCCACTTAGTTCTTCACAGAAAAAAGACATAATTAAAGAATTTCAAACAGTAAAAGGAGATACAGGCAGTCCTGAAGTTCAAGTTGCGCTTTTAACATATAGAATTGATAGATTAACAGAGCACTTAAAACTTCATGGACATGATAACCACAGTAGACGCGGACTTTTATCAATGATTGCAAAAAGAAGAAGACTAATTAACTTTTTGGAGAAAGTGGACAAAAAAAGGTCCTCTGAGATTGCAAAAAGAGTTGGATTAAAAGACTAAGAAAAGAATAAGAAATTAAATAATTTAATGAAAAAAACCTCAGTAAGTACTGAAATTGCAGGAAAGACATTAACATTAGAGACAGGTGAACTTGCACGGCAGGCAACCATGTCTGTTTTGGCGCGCTTAGGTGACACCATGGTTTTGGTTACTGTTGTTGCAGGTCTTAAAGATACAGAACTAGATTATTTTCCACTATCAGTTGAATACGTTGAAAGACTTTATGCAGGAGGAAGAATTAAAGGATCAAGATGGGTTAAAAGAGAAGGAAGACCAACAGATGAAGCAATTCTTACAGGAAGACTGATTGACAGATCTATTAGGCCTTTATTTCCCAAAGCATATAAAAAGGACGTCCAGGTAGTAGTTACAGTTTTATCAGTTGATGGAGAAAACGAACCAGACATTTTATCAATTATTGCAACCTCCGCAGCATTACATGCCTCTCATATTCCCTGGGCTGGACCAGTTAGTGCTGTAAGAGTTGGTTTTGTTAAAGAAAACGGAAACGGGAATGCAGAACTTTTAATAAATCCAGGGAATGCTGAGTCTGAATTTTCAGAATTAGATTTGGTAGTAACCCAAACCAAAGATAAGACTTTAATGCTTGAAGCAGGAGCCTTACAAATTGCAGAAGACAGAGTTTTAGAAGCAATTACCAAAGCACACGAAGAAAACAAAAAGATAATTGATTTAATTGAAGATTTTGCCGTAAAAGTTGGTAACAAAAAAGAAGAAGCACCGGTTGATTCACAATTACAAGAAATGATTGTAACTTTAGAAAAAAACTATAAGGATGAAATTTTGGCTTTAATTCCGAAAAGAGCAGGTAAAGAAACTGATGGAGGGCAAGCACAAAGTTTGATCGATAAAATTTATGAAGGCCTTAAAATGGCTAATCCTAACGAAAATATTGACAAAAAATTAATAGCTATTGCTTTAGAAAAAGTTTTGTTTAAAGGAATTAGAAGTGATGTTTTAAAAAAGAAAAAAAGAGCTGACGGAAGAAAAATTGATGAGATAAGAGAAATTAATGTAAAAGTAAATATTCTTCCCAGAACCCATGGAAGTGCAATCTTTCAAAGAGGAGATACCCAAGCTTTAACAGTTGTAACTTTAGGATCTCCTAGAATGGAACAGCTAATAGAGTCTGCTGAAGGGGAAGAAGCAAAAAGATATATTCATCATTATTCAATGCCTCCATATTCAATTGGAGAAACAGGAAGAATAGGAAGTCCTTCCAGAAGAGAAATCGGACACGGAGCATTGGCTGAAAGAGCGCTAGCTGCTGTTATCCCAAGCCAGGATATTTTCCCATATACCATAAGGGTTGTATCAGAAATCCTTTCTTCTAACGGATCAACTTCAATGGCGTCAACCTGCGGATCAACCCTTGCTTTAATGGATGCCGGAGTTCCAATCCAAAAACCGGTTGCAGGAATTGCCATGGGGTTAATGACTGGTGAGGACGTGGATAAAGAATATGTCTTATTAACAGATATCCTAGGTCTTGAGGATTTTTCAGGAGATATGGATTTTAAAGTTGCGGGAACAGAAAATGGTATTACAGCAATTCAATTGGATGTAAAAATAAAAGGTTTAAATATAGATCAGATAAAAGAAACTTTTGAAAGGGCAAAGATAGCAAGGCAAGAGATTTTACAAAAAATGCTCTCAGTAATTCCAACTTCAAGAGAAGAAGTTAGCGCTTTTGCTCCAAAGATTGAAATAGTCAAAATACCAACAGAAAAAATAGGAGAAGTAATCGGACCTGGTGGAAAAGTAATCAAAAACATTATCGCAACCACAGGTGCAACAGTTGACGTTGAAGACGACGGATCTGTTGCAATCTCTGGAACCAGCGAGGAAGCAGTACAAAAGGCGGTTGAATGGGTTAAATCTCTAACCAGAGAAATAGCGGTTGGGGAAAGCTTTGAAGGAGAGGTAAAAAGAATACTTCCTTTTGGAGCATTTGTAGAGTTTTTACCAGGTAAAGAGGGAATGGTTCATGTTTCCAAAATGTCTACGGAATACGTCAACAATCCAAACGACGTTGTCCAAATAGGACAAAAAGTTAAAGTAAGAGTTGTTGAAATTGACGATCAGGGAAGAATAAATCTTTCCATGCTTTTCGGAGCAGACGCGGAAGCTAAAGAAAAAGCTCCTCAGAGAGGACCGGATCAAAGAGGTGGATACGAGCCACGAAGATTTACACCAAGAGGTCCACAAAGAGGACCAAGAAGTTTTGACAGACGACCACCAATGGGAACAGGTGCACCTTCTTCTGAACACCCTTTGTCAATGCAGTTTAAAAGAGAAAGAAGAGAAAATTGGAGACAAAAAGATAAATACGGTAAAAAACCACGCTATTAAATTAATAAATTAAATAAAGCCACTAGCAAGTTATAGCAAGTTTTTAGTATTATAAAGTTATGGATTCTGTCCAAAGTTTAGATCAAGAGATTTTAAAATTAGAAGAAAAGGTAAAAGCCGCAAACTTGCCTAATGATTTAATTGAAAAGATTGACACAATGCTTTCAATTATTAAAATGAGTTTGAAGACCGGTAACAGTCAGGTTTCAAATTTTGAAAATATACAAAATTATATAAATTTAATCTGCTTACTCCCTTTTAATTTAGAAACAAAAGATACTATGGATATTAATTTTGCAAAACAGGTTTTGGATAAAAACCATTATGGACTAACTTCTGTTAAAAATACAATTTTAGAGTATTTATCAGCTCTTATCTTAAGTATGGAAAAACAAAATACTAGCGAGATCAGAGCACCAATTTTATGTCTTGTTGGTCTTGCAGGTACTGGAAAAACAACCCTTGGCTTTTCTATTGCCCAAAGTTTAGGAAGAAAATACGAGAGAATTCCTTTTGGAGGAATGGGAGATGCCCTGGCACTTAGAGGACAATCAAGAGGTTTTGCCGATGCAGAACCAGGACTAATTATTAAAAAACTAGTTCATGCAAGAGCTAAAAATGCTGTAATACTACTTGATGAAATTGATAGGGTTTCGGAAGGAGCAAGAGCAGATATTATGGGAGTATTGGTTGAACTACTTGATAGTGAACAAAATCATGCATTTACAGATCATTTTGTAGATTATCCTTTTGATTTATCCCATGTATTATTTGTAGCAACGGCAAACAACACAACTAATATCTCAACAGCCGTACTTGATAGAATGGAAATTATTCAAATGCCATCCTACAGTGATGAAGAAAAAACTGTTATTGGCAAAAACTATTTACTTCCAAAAATTATGCTTCAGGCAGGTTTAACACAAGGACAACTTTTAATAGATGAAAATGTTTGGCCCACAATAATTAGACCTTTAGGTTTTGACAGCGGAACAAGAAGTCTTGAGCGAACTTTAGAAACTATTGCAAGAAGAATGGCAAGGATGATAGTTGAGGGGAAAATGGATAAAAATGGTAGAATGGCTGTTACAAACGAAAACATTAAGCAGTTTATAAGTTAATTACAAATATATTTATGGATGAAAAAATTTCAATAATACCTCTTGGCGGAACTTCAGACGTTACCAAAAACATGTATCTTTACGAGTATAAAAACGAAATACTCATCGTTGATTGTGGTTTGGGTTTTGCCAATGAAACAATGCTTGGAGTTGACCTTTTAATCCCGGATATTTCATATTTGAAAAATAATGGTAAAAAAATAGTCGGCATGGCAATAACTCATGGACATGAAGACCATATGGGAGCTTTGCCTTATATTCTTCCAGAACTACCCAGTTTTCCAATTTACGCAACTCCCTTAACTGCTGAATTTGCCAACAGCAAACTTAACGAGTTTGGGGTTACACAAAGAGTTCAAAAAGTAGAGTTTGGCGGCGGAGAACTAAAAGTTGGAAGCTTTACAATTTCTTTTATAAGAATAACTCATAGTGTTCCCGATACTTCAAATATCTTTATCAAAACCCCGGCAGGTAATTTCTATCATGGCAGTGATTTTAAATTTGATCTAACTCCGTATGATGGAAAGAAAACAGAATTAAAAAAAATATCTCAAGCTGGCGACCAAGGAATTTTGTGTCTTTTATCAGATAGTCTAAGAGCTGAAAAGCAAGGTAGAACACCTTCTGAATCAAAGCTTACAATGGCTTTTGAAAAAGCAATGGAAGAAACATTAGGTAAATTCCTCGTTACGACCTATTCTTCTAATATTTCAAGATTAAATCAGGTAATTAATGCTGCTGTAAGATTAAATAGAAAAGTTTGTTTTATAGGAAGATCTGTTATTAAAGCAAAAGAAATTGCCCAAAATATGGGATACATGAATCTTCCCAAAGGAATGGAAGTTGAGGTACCAAACCTTAAGAATTTCAAAGACAGAAATTTGGTTTTAATTGTCGCAGGAAGCCAGGGTCAGGAAAATTCAGCGTTGACCAGAATTGTCAGCGATGAGTTTAAGGAAATAAAACTAAGACCGCAAGATACTGTTGTTTTTTCCTCAGAAGCAATTCCAGGTAATGAAATTTCGGTAAATTCTTTAATCGATGAAATTGCCAAAAGCGGAGCAAGGGCAATTTATTCAGAAATTAGTGAAGATTTCCATGTTTCAGGACACGGTGCAAGTGAGGATTTAATGCTGATGATGAGTTTAACTAGGCCTCAAAATGTCATGCCAATTGGCGGAACTTACAGGCATATGGTCGCTTACAAAGCTTTGGCCAAAAAGCAGGGGTTTGACGACAAAAACATTTTTGTTGCAGAAAACGGCCAGGAAATTGTTTTTAGTAAATCAGGTTCCCATTTTGGCAAAAGGTTAAATCTTAAAAATGTCTATGTAGATCAAATCTCAGGTGAAGAAGTAGAAAGTTTTGTCTTAATGGATAGGCAAAAAATTGCCAAAGAAGGAGTTGTGGTTGTAATTTGTGAGGTAGAACAAGAAACTGGTCAAATAGTTGATAACCCAAATATTATTGCCAGAGGTTTTTCCTCTCAGGATGCTCAAACTCTTTCCAAAAACCTTTCCAGAGAGCTAAAAACAGCACTATCCAGAAAAAAACAGCCTGTAACAAACTGGATATACATTAGAAGGTTAATCGGAGAAGTTAGTGAAAGGTATATCTTTAAAACATTCAGAAAACGCCCCATGGTCTTGCC
>CAZUZF010000028.1:0-11451 GCA_964624955.1 uncultured Gammaproteobacteria bacterium | reverse complement strand
TGTAATGTGTGATTCGTCAATGATAGTTAGAAAATCCTTGGAGCACTCCAGCATGTAGTTTAAGAGGGTAAATGGAGGTTGTCCAGGTTTTCTTCCGTCAAAATATCTTGAATAGTTTTCTATTCCGTTAACATATCCAAGCTCTAAAATCATATCCAAATCAAAATTAGTCCGTTGCTTTAGTCTTTGTGCTTCCAAAAGTTTTTCCTGTTGTTTTAACTCATTTACTCTTTCCTCTAAATCTTCTCTAATTTGGGGAAACACATCTTTATAACTTGTGGGGTCTGTCATATAGTGTTTTGCTGGATATATAACTGTTGCGTCAAGATTAGATATAGTATCTCCAGTTAGAGGATCAAATTCCAATAGTTTGTTTAACTTTCCATTGTTTATAACCAGCCTTATTCCGTTATCTAAATAAGCGGGGAATAGGTCAATGTCCTCACCCCTTACCCTAAAAGCTCCTCTTTTAAATCCATAGTCGTTTCTTTCGTACTGAAGGTCTGATAACCTAAGTAGAATATCTCTCTGTTCTAGTTTTACGCCTGGGGCTATTTCCATGACAAATTTTCCGTATTCGAGAGGAGAGCCAAGGTTATAGATACAAGAAACTGAGGCAACCACAATTACATCTTTTCTGGTTAAAAGGTTGGTTGTTGCAGAAAGTCTTAGTTTATCAATCTCCTCATTTATCTCAACCTCTTTTTCTATATATGTGTCTGATGAGGGAATATATGCTTCGGGTTGATAGAAATCGTAATATGAGACAAAATAACAGACTGCATTGTTTGGAAAAAAATACCTAAATTCCTGATAAAGCTGTCCAGCCAGTGTTTTATTATGCGAAATAACCAAAGTTGGTTTTTGGATATTTTGGATTACAGAAGCAATGCTGTACGTTTTTCCCGATCCAGTAATTCCAAGTAAAACTTGGTGCTTTGAATTATTTTGTAATCCTTTGGTTAACTTTTCAATTGCCCGAGGCTGGTCTCCTGTGGGTTTAAATTTAGATTCAAGTTTAAATTTCATTTAATCATTTTAACATATTTAGTTTTAGCTTTATAAAACCAAAAAATGAGGGAAGAATTATTAAATATTGACATAGTTTGTATGTCTTTGCCTACTTGACAAAGTTTTATTATTTTTCGTATAAAATATAGACAGGGTTAAAAAGGAGAAAATTATGCCAGGAGTATTATACAGAAAAGAAAGAGAAGTTTTAGAGTTTCTTGCCCAATTCCAAAGGCAATACGGATATTCGCCTACTTTGCATGAAATTGCTCAAGCAACAAGTCATAAGAGTATTTCAACAGTGCATACTATCATTCGTTCTCTCGTTGAAAAAGGATATGTGCAAAAAACAGACGGAAACACCAGGGTCTTAAAAATAGTTGATGAGAAAGTCCAGTATTCCTTACTGGGAAGCCATCCTGCCGTAGAACTTCCTCTTTTGGGATACATTGCAGCAGGAGCGCCCCTGGAGCCGTATAGTGACCCCAATGCTTCTTTTTATGTTTCCGCCTCATTACTTTCCGGGAAAAACACCGCCTATGTTTTACAGGTAAAAGGAAGCTCTATGATTGAAGATGGAATACTGGATGGAGACTATGTGGTGATAGAAAAAGTAAGCGATGCTTCAGAGGGAGAAATAGTTGTGGCAATAGTAGACGATAATCTTGCAACCTTAAAAAAATTTTATAAAGAAAACGGAAGAGTTGTTTTAAAACCTGCCAATTCGGAAATGGCGCCAATTTACCCTACCAAACTTGCAATCCAGGGAAAAGTAGTGGGTCTTGTCAGAAAATTTTAATTAAACTAGTTCTTAATTGACAACTTTAAATAAAGAACTAGGATTTCTTTGGAAGTTTTACGATTTTCAATTTGTGATTTATATACCACAAAACTCCGATAACAAGAACTATGGCGATTACAATCTCAAACCTTCTATATATTGGCTCTAAGATGTGCCACTGGTCTCCAAAATATACACCAACGTATGTTAAAAGAGCTGACCAGATAAAAGAACCAATAAAAGTATAGAAAGAAAATTTCCAAACATTCATTTCAGCTAGTCCTGCCGGTAGTGATATAAAAGTTCTTACTGCGGGAAGTAGTCTTGAGAAAAATGCAACGAAGTCTCCGTGTTTTTTAAGAAGATGTACGCCTTTTAGGTAATCATGTTCTGTAACGAGTAAAAATTTTCCGTATTTTTTAATTAGTTTTAGTATTACATGTTCTTCAAGGTAAAAACCCAAAGCAAAGGCAATTAATGAACCTACCAAATTTCCAAAAGCTCCAACTAAAACTACTAACCAAAAGTTAAGCTTGCCCTGTTGTACTAAAAATCCCGCAAATGGCATTGTTACTTCAGAGGGAATGGGAATAAGAGCGGATTCCAGGGTCATCAAGACAAAAACTCCTAAATAGCCTGTTTGTTCAATAAGTTGTATAATAAAGCCTGTTAAAATTTCAAGCATGGGAACACTTTTCATTGTAGCAACACCGATTGGTAATTTACAAGACATCACATTAAGGGCATTGGGCACTTTAGGACAGGTTGACTTTATAGCCTCTGAGGATACTCGCAAAACTTCAATATTAATAAACCATTTTTTTAAAGGTAAACAGAAACAAATGCAGGATAAACTTTTTTCCTATTATGAGAAAGTTGAAATACAAAAGCTTCCACAGGTTGTTAATCTGCTTAAAAATGGAAAAAATGTGGCTTTGGTTTCTGACGCAGGAACCCCTGGAATATCTGATCCTGGGTTTAAGCTTATAAGAGAATGTTTAAGAGAGGGGATTAATGTAGTTTCCATCCCCGGCCCATCTTCAGTTTTAGCTTCTCTTACTTCAAGCGGTCTTCCAACAGATAAGTTTATGTTTTTGGGATTTTTGCCTCAAAAGATGGGACACAGAACAAAACTTTTGCAAAACGTTAAAAAATCCCTGGAAATTGTGAGCTCAACTGTTATTATTTTTGAATCACCGCATAAGCTATTAAGAACCCTCTCTGATATATGGAAGGTATTTGGCGATATTCAGGTTGTAGTTGCAAGAGAACTTACCAAAATACATGAAGAAATTAAAAAAGACAAAATATCAACTCATTTAGAAAACTATAAAAAGGGGATAAAAGGGGAGATTGTAATTCTTTTTAACCTAAAGTGATTTTAGTTGGGATTCAATAGCCAAAAGCCTGTTATATTTTGCTACTCGCTCCCCCCTAACTGGCGCCCCAAACTTAACATAATCAGCATTAACAGCCACAGCAAAATCAGCAATAAAGTCGTCGTTTGTTTCTCCGGACCTATGAGACACAACAATTTTAAGACCTGCTTGTTTTGCCATTTCACAAACAGCCAAAGCTTCCAAAATTGTTCCTATCTGGTTTGGTTTGATAATAACCGCGCTGATTGCATTTTTGGAAATTGCCTCAGAGAGCCTGAAAGGATTTGTTGCAATAAGATCGTCTCCAACTATTAAGGTTTGCTGTCCCATGGTAGAATAAAGTTCCCTCCATCCTTCCCAATCGTCTTCAAAAAGCCCGTCTTCAAGGTAAAGAAGATGAAACTGTTCGTTTAGCATTTTATAAAAGGCGATTAATTCGCTTGAAGTTAAAATAGTTGATTTGTCGGAAATAGTGTATTTGCTGTCGTTATAAAAATTGTTGGAAGCGGCATCTAGCCCCAAAAACATGTCAAAGCCAGCTCTTAAGTTTGCCTCTTCCATTGCCTGTTTTATAAGTAAGAACGCATCCTGGTTTGATGAAAGCTTGGGAGAAAATCCTCCCTCAATTCCTATAAGTGAAGAAAGATTATGGTTCTCAATTGTTTTTTTTAAGGCAAAATAAACGCTTGTGCCAAGCTGCAGACTTTCCGAGTATTTTTTGCTCGTTGCAGGAATTACCAAAAATTCCTGAAAGTCTATATTGCCCCCGCCGTGTTTTCCCCCGTTTATAACATTAAAACATGGAGTTGGGATTTTAAGAACAGCGTTATCTTTTGTTACAAATTCCCGCAAATATAGAAACAAAGGTAAAACCGCGCTTCTTGCCGAGGCTTTGCTAACGGCAATTGAAACAGACAAAATAGCATTTGCCCCGATTTTACTTTTGTTTGGAGTACCGTCTATTTCAATCATTTTTTTATCTATTAATTGCTGGTTTGAAGCGTCAAGTCCTGTTAAAAGAGGTGTTAGTATTTTTTCTATGTTTGTTATTGCGTTTAAAACTCCGTTTCCCTCAAACCTTTTATGATCGTTATCTTTTAAATCTAAAGCCTCGTATTTGCCAATAGAAGTGCCAGAAGGCACAGACGCAATCCCTACTGCTCCGTCGGCAAGGATTACTGTTGTCTCAATAGTTGGCTCACCTTTTGCATTTAATATCTCCCTGGCTGTAATTTTTTTTATCTTAGCCATACATTATTTATTTAATAACTCTTTCTCAAAATGTGCAACAAGTTTTCGTGTGTTTTCTATGGCATCGGGGGATACGGAAACGCTGGTTATGCCTAAGTACACCATTTTTTTTACAAGCTCTGGATATGTTGAGACTGCCTGTCCGCACATGGAGGTGGTAACACCATATTTGTTAGCTTTCTTTATTGTTTCTTCAAAAGCCCACATCGCAGCAGGATTCATTTCATCAAATTCGTGCGCCACTTCAAAATTGTCTCTGTCAGTTCCAAGCACAAGCATTGTTAAATCATTGGATCCTATTGACACGCCATCAATACCTACCTCGATAAACTTTTCAAGTTCAATTACATTAGAGGGTATTTCAACCATAATCCAAAGTTTAAATGTCTCGGATCTATGAAGGCCAAAGTCCGTAATGATCTTTTTGACCTTAACGAGTTCGTCAACCGTCCTTACAAACGGAATCATTATCCAAAGATTTTTATATCCCATTTTCTCCCTGACCATTTTAACCGCTTCAAGCTCGAGTTTAAAAATCTGGGGATCATGGATATAACGAAAAGCTCCCCTATAACCTAACATCGGATTTGGTTCGTTTGGTTCAAAGTCTTTTCCGCCAACTAAATTTCTGTATTCATTGGTTTTTAAATCTGAAAATCTGTAAACAACTGGTCTTGGGTTAAAACTTGAACAAAATTTCGCAATGTCATTTGACAGTTTTTCCACATACTCGTGTCTTTTTCCATCCTTTATCATTTTTTTAGGATGAACACCTATTCCTGCCATCATAAACTCGGCTCGCAAAAGCCCTACGCCGTCAACGTTTCTTTTTGAGTTTTTATCTGCAAGCTCTGGTTCCGCAAGATTAACATACACTTTCGTAGCTGTTTTAATTTCGCCTGCAATAACGTTTTTACTTGCGCCCGCTGTAGCATATCCTCCTTCGTAAATCTCTCCTTTTGTTCCATCAACAGTTACAATGTTTTCATTTTTAAGCTTTTTTGTTGCTTCCTGCGTTCCTACAACTGCAGGGATACCAAGTTCTCTTGATACAATACTTGCATGGGCCGTTTTTCCTCCTAAATCGGTAATAACTGCAACTGCTTTTTTCATTGCGGGCACGTAGTCTGGATTTGTCATCGAAGCAACCAATACATCACCTGGAATTATTTTGCTAATTTCCTTTGCAGACATTATAACTTTAACAGGACCGGACGCTATTCCGGGGCTTGCAGGATCTCCTTTTAAGATAAGCTTTGAAGCTGGGATATGTTCTACTGTTTTTTCCAGTTGCTTATCGTTTGACGTAGTGGTTACAGCCCTGGTTTGGACAATATAGATATTATTTTTTTCAATTGCCCATTCAATATCTTGAGGGAAGTAATAGTGTTTTTCTATATCTTTTCCAACTTTTGCAAGAGCTTTTATCTGGCTATCTGTTATTTTTTGTTTTTGACTGTCTTTTTTGGAAAGCTTAATTTTTCTATTTGTAGTACCTTTTTTCTTTAAAAGATAGTCCTGGAAGCCTATTTTTTTATTTAAAATCTTAAAATCCTTTTTATCCACCTCATAATGATCCGGGTTTACCTCTCCCTGTACAATCATTTCTCCAAGACCAAGGATTGCCTCAATGACAATGGTTTTCTTATCGTTTGTGACAGGATCTATTGTAAACATTACGCCACTCTTTTCAGACTCAACCATTTTTTGAATAATAAGCGCAATCCCTGTCTTTATATGATCAAACTTTTGCTGGTGTCTGTAAAAAATAGCGCGCGCATCAAATAGGGACGCCCAGCCATGTTTTATTTTTTCAACTAAAACAGCGTCTCCTTTAACGTTTAGAAAAGTTTCCTGTTGTCCTGCAAATGAGGCGTTTGCCAAATCCTCGGCTGTTGCAGAACTTCTTACAGCCACCAAAGGCTCGTTAAGTTTTTGATATGCCGATAAAATTTGGGATATTAAATCAATTGACAGTTTCCCATTGATAATTAATGTTTTAATATGCCCTGAAACCTGATCTAAAGATTTGGGATTATCAAAATTAGCAGAGGAAATTAAGTGTCTAATTTTAATAGCAAGATTATTTTCTCTTATAAAGTCATAATATGCGTGGGAGGAAATTATGAAACCTTCTGGAACGTTAAAACCTGCTTTGGTTATTTCCCCAAGATTTGCTCCTTTTCCACCAACTATGGAAACATCTTCTTTATCAATTTGATTAAACCACAAAATGTGATGGGCAGAGTCAGCCATGTCTAATCATTATTATGAGTTTAATTTATCAAATTTACAAGTAGTTTTGTATTTATTTAGAAAGCTTTTCTTTAAAATAGTCTACCCAGGGTATTAGGCTTGGATCTTCATTTTGTAAAATACCAAGATAAAAAGTAACGTAACCGCCAAAAGAAAGTACATTAATAACTTGAGAAAGTTTAGTAGATCCCAAAGTTTTGTAATGCAGACTTTCTATGGAATTTTTGGAAACTACGTCTTGGGTCAATATAATTCTTTTTTTGTGTTTGTCAGAATATAAATCGCTATCCAAAAATAGGACTTTAATTTTCAAACCCTTTGGATATTTGAAACCTTCCATTAAGTGGTGATTAAGTTCTGGGATGTCTTCAAAAGCTGCAAAGGTTTTGGAAGTTTCATTAAATTGGTTTCTTAATACATGCCCGTTTCCGTTTAGAAAGCTGCTAGACATAATAAGGGGAAAATATCCTTCTAAGGCTTGGGCAATCTCAATTGCTTTCCTTTTAATATTTTGCTGATTTTGATCAAGCTCTGAAACCGCAGTTTTGATATCTTTATCGCTAACCGATAAAAGTCCAAGTTTTGTTAAAAGAGCGATAGTTCCAATTACCATATATCCCGTTCCAAGCCTTGGTTGGTTAGAAGGATTATGTTTTGCGTCAAATTGTAAAAAGGGGAGATCGTTCTGTTTAAAAAACTGTGCTAATTTTCCTCCGTTTGTAATACCTGCGATTGTAAACCCCTTTTCTAAAGCTTCATTTGCACAAGCAAGTGATTCTTCAGTTGATCCAGAATAACTTGAGAGAATAATTAAGCTTTTTTTATTTGCAAAACTAGGAAGGTCATAATCATTGTTAGAAATTAAGGGAATGCTTAACTGACTTTTAAATAGAGAATTAATTATATATCCGCTATATGCAGATCCTCCCATACCGCAGAAAATTATATTTTCAAAATCTTTGTAAATATCGGGGAAATTTAGTGATTTTGTATCTCGCCAGATCTGTTCAATTTGACTAGCAAGCATACCAGTTGATCCATAGACGTCTTTTGGATCTAAATGTCTAAATGAGACAGGATTATTTAAATCAATCATTTATTTTCTTTTAAGGCTATCCAATCCATAATAGCATTTTTGTGTTTATATGCAATATCTTTGGGCAGTTGTTCTATAGGAAAAAAGACCCAATTTATATCTTCTTTTTTATTTAATACAGGTGTTTGACCTGATACTTCTGTATGATAAATAATATCTATGTGTATTCCTCTCGGGTCGTTGTCTATTCTATAAGCTCCAACAATTCCGTCAATTTCTATATCTAAACCTGTTTCTTCTTTTGTTTCTCTTTTAATAGCATCTTGAGGCGTTTCATCAATATTCATAAATCCACCTGGTAAGACCCAGTAGTTTTTAAAAGGCTCTTTGGCTCTTTGTAGCATTAAGACTTTATTTTCTTGGTGTAGAACTATGCTGCAACAGGCAATTGGATTGTTCCAGAAGATAAAACCACAATTACTACATTGTTTAATTTTTGTTTTGTCTCTTGTTTTAAGTTTAAGTTTATTAGAACATTTGGGACAGAATGAATAGAGATCAAGATTGTTTATAGGTTTTTGCATTATTTACAGTTAATTTCCAGTCATGTTCCACTCTTTGTTAACGACATCAAACCTATCAAGTTTATCTTTAAATATTTTTTTAATTTTCTCAAGACCTTCTTGGGTTTTTGACTCAAATCTAAGAACAAGCGTAGGTGTATTTGAAGAGGCCCTAACAAGACCCCATCCTTCGTCCATATAAACCCTGGCTCCACTAATGTCTACAACCGTATATCTTTCCTCTTTAAATTCTTTAACAAGTTTATCTACTACTTTATACTTATCCTCATCTGTTGTTTGTACTTGTATTGTGGGGGTAGACACGTAATACGGAGTGGAGGAGACAATTTCTGAAAGTGGTTTGTTTTGTGTAGAGAGAAATTCCAAGATTTTCAACGCAGCAAACAGTCCGTCGTCAAAGCCGTAAAAGTCTTGAACAAAGAATATATGACCGCTCATTTCACCGGCCATCGCTGCATTTTCTTCGGCAAGTTTTGCCTTAATGTATGAATGACCCGTTTTCCACATAATTGGGATACCACCATGTGCTTTTATATCTTCTGGAAGAGCTTCTGATACCTTAACGTCAAAAACAATTTTTGCACCAGGCTGTTTTGAAAGAACAAGTCTTGATAAAAGGATAATGTAACGGTCTGGCCAGATAATATTTCCTTTTTCATCTACCAAGCCAAGCCTATCTCCGTCTCCGTCAAAAGCCATGCCTACGTCGCAGTTATTTACAACCGTTTGTTTTCCTGTATCTTCCATCATAACTGTTCCATCTGGATTTGCAGTATAGTTGGGATATGTTGGATCAACATTGGTAAAATACTCAACTATTTCACAGCCAGTTCTTTTGATAAGTTCTGGTGCAAAAAGGCCAGCTGTCCCATTGCCAGTATTTATCAGTACCTTGAATTTTTTAGTAATATTAGCTCTTTTTAAAAGGTCTTTAATATAAGATTCTTTAATATCTTCTTTCCTGATGCTTCCTTTTCCATTTACATAGTCTTCTTTTTCTATAATAGAATAAAGAAGTTCAATTTCATCCGTAAGAAGTGTTTTTGAAAGATCTGTACCAAGTTTAACTCCATTCCATCCAACTGGATTGTGGCTTGCTGTAATCATAACCAATCCTTTTACTTTTAAATGATATTGAGACCAATAACTCATTGGCGTAGTTACTGTTCCAATATCGACTACATTTATTCCTGATTCTGTTAGTGCCTTAATTGTTTGAGCATGGAAACTTTCAGATGTTGCTCGGGCGTCATGTCCCACAACAACCTCTGTAATTTGTTTGTCGTGAAGAATTTTTCCAAAACCTCTTGCTATATGATATATAGAATTATCGTTTAGCTCATCCTCTGCTTCGCGACCTCTAAGGTCATATTCGCGAAACATTGTTTTTTTCAGTTTTGGCATAGCATTTATATTATAAATCTATTAAGAAAAAGTCAATGGAAGAGCTTAAGTTAAAACTGGAAAGTCCAAATTTAGTCTCATAATCTATTTTATATAATTTTTTATACGCTTTTAACAGTTTTTCTTTTCCAAAAAGTAAAGCTTGTTTTTTAAGTTTTGATAATTGCCAGGGTGCTAATCTTTTTACCTCATCTATTGTTTGAGAAGTAGTATCTGTTACCGCAAGAAGCAATCTAAGTTGCCGAACGAGCATATAAAAGATTAGTTCTGTCTCCATTGTTTGTAGTAAATCATGAAAAAGTTTAATTGAGAAAACACTAGCGGGTTTTATGCTATCTAAAAAGGTAAAAAGGAGTAGGGGATAGTTAAAAACTGTAACTGAAGGATTTTTAAAGACATTTAGTTGTGTTTTTGTTAATTCTTTTTCTTCCCAAAAGACTATTTCTAAATCTTTATTGGAATTTAGATATTGTACAATTTGTTTAAATTCATTGGAGTTAGATTTTGTTTTGGAAATAAAGTTTTCAACAAATACATGTCTAGTGCTGGAGAAAAGACTGTTTCCCTCAAATGTTTGAAATATGGTGCTGTAATCAATTTTTTCTCCTTCAAATACATCTGGGTTTTCTATTTTTTGTCTAGTTTCAATATAAAAGTTTCTTGATTTTGTAATGTCACTGCCATGGATTACTGTAATCATAGAGAGTTTTTGTATATTTCAAAAAGTTTACTGGCAGTCTTACCCAGGTGTCTTGATCTTGTGCGGTGGGGAACCAAAGCTCCTGAAAAATTCTGGGGAATATGCAAAAGCTCATGAATTATAACCTTTGATTTTTCGTCTTCATCTAATTTATCATAGTATCTTGATAAGACTTCTATGACGTAGTGGGGTTGAATATTTAATGCCCTTTGGAATATTTTTGGCATTGACCAGATTCGAGCGTACGCCCTTGATTTTGATCCCTGTGTTCGAAAACAATGAATATTCTCCGGCCTTATATGGGGAAGATCCAACGCCTTTAAGATATCAGTTATTTTCTTATGGACGTCTGATGCTTGTTCCCACTCCAGTTTTGTACTTCGCATTTATTTATTAAATATAAATTATGTATGTTTATCAGCTACATACGAAGCTGCATACGCATGAGGTTTTGTCTTGGCGACAAATCCATTGCCTGTTACCATTCCAACTACCTCTTTAATCATGGTTCTTGTATCTCCATGCTCTCCAACGTCAACATGGATTTCAAGATTATAATTAGGAGAATGTCCGTTTAATGACTTTTTAAATAAAGGTACAAATATAGAGGCAAAGTTTAACGAAACCATTGTTTCCGCATAGATTTTTTCTCGTAATGAATGGATGTTTCTTTGCTGCTGTCTTCGCCAGAAATATTTTCCCCCAAAGCCTTTTCTATGTATCAGTATTGCTGTAACAAGATTGATACTACTTCCTTTACTCTTTTGAACTTCTTTTTTTTCATGGGAATCAGTACCAATAACAAGACTATATTGCGCATTTGGTCTTTCTTCTAAAAACTCTCTTATTTTCTCTATTATTCCCGTAATGTTTAAGATTCCATGTGTGTAAGAGTGGAAAATCTCATCTGTTAAATCCTTATTCATAAAATTTGTAACCTATAAATTATACCATAGAACTTCAAATGGAAGTTTACATGTTAAGAAGCCATTTAAAAAAGGTTGTGGTTTGGTTATTTATTTTATTGTAAATCGTTTTTGTAAACTCCT
>CAZUZF010000027.1:0-12876 GCA_964624955.1 uncultured Gammaproteobacteria bacterium | reverse complement strand
CTTCTGTTCATGCTAGTTAATACCTCTTTTGGACCAACTTCTGTAATTCTGATTGCTCCATCCGCATCTCTTATCATTGTACGAATACTATGATCCCACTGGACCGGACTTGTTAGTTGATAAATTAAGCCCATTGTTATTTTATCAACACTGCGGGCATAATCACCTGTCCAATTTTGAATAAAGGCAATTTTGGGAGGATCAATTGGGACCTGTTCAATTAATGGCCTCATTATTCGTTTTGCGAGATGCATTAAACTTGTATGCGAGGCGATTTCAACAGGAAGCATTACTGCCTTCCCACCTCTAATTCTAACCTGTTTAATCGCAGCTTCAATGGCTTTTGAACTTCCGCCTATAACTGTCTGGTGTGGCCCATTATAATTGGCTATTTCTACCCCGGATTCATCACGGACCCTTTGTACCTGCTTAACATCCAAACCCAAAACCGCTACCATTCTGCCTGGATTTTTCTTTCCTGCATATTCCATGGCTTTTCCTCTTTCTGCTACTAGTTCCAAACCGGGTCTGAAAGCTAAGGCCCCGGCAGCAACTAAAGCAGCATATTCTCCTACGCTATGTCCCGCCACTACAGCTGGCCTTAATCCCATCGTGTCGAGAATTCTTAAGTAGGCAATGCTTGTTGCAAAAAGAGCAGGCTGGGTAAATCTTGTTTTTGATAAATGTTCCATTGTTGCCTGGGTACACAAGAAAGAGAGATCATATCCTAAAACATCCGAACCTTCTTCATATACTCTGGCAGCCTCTTGTGACACCTGGGGATCCAGATGGGTTAGAAGTTTTTTACCCATACCCGCCTCTTGACTTCCCTGACCCGGAAAAATAAAAGCTTCTTTGATCATGCCGGAAATAATATCAAATATGCTTTTAAATGTCTATTTCTATCACTTTCCCTCTTGACAACTTTGTTATATTTTGTTACTTTAGTAGTACTTAATAATCATATTGATTATTAAAGATTGACTTATATGGCAGATCAATTATCACTCAACAACCTTCCAGATCTTCTAACAGTACGGGAAGTCGCCCAAATCTTAAGAGTTTCCCCTTTAACAATTAAAAGATGGGGTAAAAGAGGAAAATTACCCGCAATCAGAATTAATTCCCGAGGAGACAGAAGATATAAAAAAGACGCAGTGTTGTGGCTTTTGGGAATTGCAGGAAAAACCCAGGAGTAACTCCCCTATCACTTCTTTTAAACAATAAGCTCAATATATTCCTTTTTAGGAAAATCTGTGGTATTTTGCCCTGTAAGTTGAGCGTATTTTTTCTTCATCCGGTGTATCAAAATGTTGTCTTATAAAATCAATTGTCTCTTTAGGATCCTGGGTGTTGACAAAGACATTAGTTCCCACTTCAAATCCTCCGATTATCTTATACCTTGGTATAAGCCTTAGGTACCAATCATTATATGGATAGATATAGGCGTTATATGGAAACTCGTGGCCGTGTCTTAAATCAAATATACCAAGCAGCCTGTAAAGTGATTTAGCAAGATCTCGTATTTGTTCATCGCTAATATCGCCAAATATTTTGTTTCTCTCTTTTGGATAAAGCCATACTTCATCCGGCCATTTACTCTCATATGGACAAAAGATGTTAAAAAAAGCTGTTTGATATACCATATCTTTATCCAAATCCTTGTGATAGTTAAGCTTAAGCTTAACCTGATCGGGTATCACCACTAGCTGGCTGTGGGGATGAGGAAGGCTCTCTCCAGCCTCTTCTCCTCTATTTATAAAGATATAAACGCTGCCTTTGTCCTTATGGCTATTAAAACGGTCTCTAAAAGCCTTAAGAATGAGCTGGGACTGTTCCAGAGGCAGTTCGTCAAAGCTTTTATGATGGTCAGGAGAATGAATAATTATTTCATGGATAGAAGCGAAAGGATATTTGTTTTTTATAACCCTGACTTTCCATTCTGTTGTTTTTGAATCCTTGGGTATCCTATAGACTTCTGGATTTACTTTTTCTTGTCCGACGCAAAAAGGACAAATAGACTCTGTTCCTTTTAAGACATTTGGCCTTCTGGATCTTTTAGGTGCTGATATTATCCACTCGCCTGTGCTTTCGTCCTCAATAAACTTAAAGTCCATACTTTAATTAAAGACTATTTAGATAAAGTATGCAATTGGAATAAAAGACAATAATAAATAGAATTTAAATCGAAAGATGGATAAATTAATTAGATTAAGGTAAAAGTTCTTAAAAATGCATTATTATAGGTTTTAGTGAAGGCTAAATTAGCAAATCTTATAACCAAGTGATATGGATGATGTTTAACCGTTTAGACTGATATTAAAATCTAATCTACAGATGAGTAATAACTGGCCTTACATTTTAGCTTCAAAAAATACCGCTTCCTTTGGGATAAAATATAGTATTGTGAAAAAATTTAAAATTGTAATTTAAGATCAGAAAGAGTATCGGTAAATATTCGGTAAAATAATCTATTTAGCCTCAAAAAGATGAGTTTTCTAATTTTTTTCTGCACATTACTTTTATTTCTTTTTCTTAATTTAAAGTGCTAAAACCTAAATCCACTACCAAAATATCTAAATCAAATATTATCTATATCAATATATATAAAAAGTAGTCTTTTAATGTTTTGAATTTTAAACAGTTATTTTATAGTTCAAACAGGCAATTTTAATTAATTTTTTATAGATTTTTTGAAATTTTAGTAACTGAGGTATTTTGGTTATTTTCTTTTTAATTTCTTAAATGTCTTGGAGTAAATAGATTTTTATAAAATAATTATTAATTTTGAGGTATTTAACTTAGATTGTGTACCAGTCACTATATTATGATAATAAAAATCAAAACTTTAATAATTTAATCAAATTTAATCATTAGATATTGCTTTTTAGTCTAATTGTAGGTAATCTTTTCTTTTAAAACTAAAATGATAAACTTTATTAAAGAAAGTTGGCGCTTGACTCTCCAGGGTTGAATTATTAAACGAAACAGCCACTCAAGTCCTAAATTTTGCAAAAATTTGGGAGCACGCGGAACTTTACCCGTTATAAAGTCAAATGCGCCCCCTACTCCTATAACAACCCCAACATTTAAATTTTCTAGGTTTCTTGCAATCCAAACTTCCTGTTTTGGCGAACCAAAAGCGACAAATAAAATGTCAGTTTTTTTGTTTTTTAGGGACTTATCATACTCTTTAGCTGCCCATGAAACTTTTAGTCCGGGGTACTTTTTGTGCAAGCACTCAGCAGTAAGCTCTGCTACTTTAGGGCCACCCCCTAAAAAGCTTACCGTTATAGGCCGTTTTGAAACGTAATTACATAGACTTTCAGTAAGGTCCACACCGGTAATTCTTTGCTTAAGAGGTTTACCCAAAAAACTAGACGCTAAGATTACTCCAACACCGTCTGCCAAGGCTAATTTTGCGTTATTTAAGACAGTTTTATAGTTTTTGTCTTTGTTGGCAAGTACCAAAAGTTCGGGATTTGGGGTAACAATATAGTACCTTTTTGTTGAACTTTGTAGTCCTGTATAAATAAACTCTAAGATTTCTTGCTTTGAAGCGTTTGTAAAGCCAACTCCCAATAAATTTATTTTTTTAAAATCATTCATTTTACTACAAGATTAAATCAACTTTTGTTAATTTTCCTAAATCAAGTGTTTTTGATCATTTTTTTTATTCAAAAATATTACTCTTAGATGACGTCTGAACAGTTATACATACCCTGTTTTATATAGCTCTATCAATCCAAATACTATAAACCTTATCCTTGTGAAAAAATTGTTAAGATTTGAAGTTTTAAGATGATTTAATAAATTCATAAAAATAATTATAGGATAATTAGATAAGTTAATTAATTTTTATTATATTCATTTCTTGGCTATACTTCTTTTGTAAAGCTCTATGTTTTCAAGCGCTACACCCGTTCCTCTGACGACACACAAAAGCGCATCTTCTGCAACATGACAAGGCACCCCAGTTACTTTTGTCATAAGTTTATCAAAGTTTGTTAAAAGCGATGTTCCCCCGCTCATGACAACTCCTTTATCAATGATATCACTGGCAAGTTCCGGTGGAGTTTGTTCCATAACCCCTTTAACAGCCGAAATTATATCCATTAAAACAGGCATTATTGCCTCATTTACTTGTCCTTCGTTTAACTGAATAGTTCTTGGCAGTCCTGTTATCGCATCTCTTCCGCGTATTTCCATGACCTTTTGATCACTGACTTTTTTATCATCTATTAAAGCATTTCCCATCTCTATTTTTATTATCTCTGACGTTCGCTCACCAACAAGCAGGTTAAATTTTTTCTTGACATATTGAGCAATTGCCTCATCAATCTTATTTCCTCCAACCCGAACAGAGTTGTGGACTACGACTCCTCCTAAAGAAATGACTGCGGACTCTGTTGACCCTCCACCTGTGTCAACAACCATATGTCCCGCAGGCTGGGCAATAGGAACTTTGGCTCCGATTGCGGCAGCTAATGGTTCTTCTATTAAATAAGCTATTTTTGCTCCTGCTGCCATGGTAGCATCTAAAACCGCTCTTCTTTCAACCTGGGTTACGCCTGATGGAATACAAACCATAACTTCTGGTTTAAAAAAGCGGGATTTACCCGCAGCTTTATCGATAAAGTATGAAAGCATTGCTTCGGTTATTGTATAATCCGCAATAACGCCATCTCGAAGAGGTCTTTGTGCAACAATGTTTCCAGGAGTTCTACCAAGCATTTCTTTTGCTTCTTTTCCAACAGCAACAACTCTATTTTCTTCAGCGGTAACAGCAACGACTGTTGGTTCGTTTAGAACAATTCCCTCGCCTGCAAGGTAAACAAGCGTGTTTGCTGTTCCAAGGTCAATTCCGATTCTTTTTGACAGTACCATAAGTATTAAATTAGCTTCTAAATAGGCTAGTATATCAAAATATATAATTTCTGTATCAATTTAAAGACGTAGCCTTAATATTCTAGATTATAACACCACTAAAACAACTTGCAAGAGGGATTATCAAAAGGTATAATCAAAAACATGAGAAAACAGCTGGTAATCTCTCTTTTACTTGTTGGTCTTTTGATTTTGGTGACCGCGGGAGTAATTCTTTATGGAATGGGATATAGGTTTAGCCTAAACAAAGGGAACCCTGCGGTCTCAGGAACAGGACTGTTGGTTACCACCTCTGTTCCAGACGGTGCCCAGGTTTTTATAAACGAGCATTTAACAACCGCAACTGACAATACAATCAACCTTGAACCGGCAGAATATAATGTAAAAATATTTAAAGACGGGTATTTCCCCTGGCAGAAAAAGATAATTATTAAAAAAGAGGTTGTGAGCAAAGCTGACGCGCTTTTACTTCCAACTGCTCCAAAGCTTGAAAGCATAACAAATGTAGGAGTATCCAATGCGGTTATAGATCCAACTAATACGAAATTGGCTTATGCTGTTGCTTCGCAATCTGCTTTAAAAAACGGTATTTATGTTTTAGATATGACTTTAAGACCGATATTAACACTGCAGAGCGCCTCAACTCAGATTGCAACTGACACTATTACAAGATTTTCCCAAAGCCTACTTACTTGGTCTCCTGATAGCAAACAAATACTTGCTTCATTTGGAAACCCAAGTACAACTGACTATTTACTCTCAGCGACAAGCTTAAACCCAAACCCGCAAGACGTTACAGAAACACTTTTAACTGTTAACCTTGCCTGGCAAAAACTTAGGGATGAAAAACAAATAGCCTTAAATAACAGTTTGCCTAAAAAATTAAGGCCAATTGTTTCGAAGTATTTTAATGTCTTGGAATGGTCTGACGATGAAACAAAAGTTTTATATTCAGCTTCAATCTCTGGAGAACTACCTGTTGTTATAACTCCACCATTAATTGGCGTTGATTCAACACCACAGCAGAGAAACATAATTAAAGATTCTATTTACGTTTATGACGTAAAAGAAGACAGGAATTACAAAATACTTGATAATATGCCAAAGACTAAAGAAGGTTCTTCACTTCCTTTAATGTGGTTTCCAGATTCAAAACACCTTATCTTTGTTCACAACGGAAAAATAGATATTATGGAGTATAACTCTTTAAACCAAACAACTGTTTATGCAGGTCCTTTTGTAGATAATTTTGTCTTCCCCTGGCCAGATGGAAGTAAGATTGTGATACTGACTAACCTTGGAAACCCTGCAAATAACCCTAACCTTTATACAATTAGTTTAAAGTAAAACTGAGGACTTATCTTGATCTTCTTGATATTCGCCTTATACTTCTTGATATACGCCTTATAAAAGATGTGCCTTCGGAAGCCTCAGGCCTGACATCGAACCCTTCGACAATTGTATCTAATAATCCAGGCTGTATTATTCTAGGTTGTACTCTAGGTTGTTGTAATCCAACTTGTACTCCTGGTTGTGTTTCTTCAGTTGGCTCTCTACGGATTGAATCTGCTACTGACCTCCAAAGCCAACCTGAATCTAACCGATCTTCTTTAAGACGTGCACCACCATGTTCATTTATTATCCAATTGCTTGGGTTTTTATCATAATATCCACCATGTCTTGTCTCATAATATCCACCCGATCTTGGTTTTCTTTCAGCCATAATTAATATATTATAGGGTATAAGATACTTGTTGTCAAGCTTATCTGTTTAAGCTTAATTAAGAAAATTAGCCCCAAACAAATCTCTCTGAAACTTTTATTAAAACATCTTCCCAGTTTTTGCAATAGATAAGATTTTTTCTTTTTTTATGGTTTTTATGATAGTCATATAAGAATATCGTTCCTTTATAGCTTTTAGGCAAATGATCTATTAAATACAAACTATCATCAACTATTCCCAAAACTTGCGGGTAAAGAAAGCTTAGGGCTTTTGCTTTCCACTGATTTCCTTTGGTATACCTTATTGATCTTGGCCTTGTAATAATTGGAGCTTTGGGAAAACCATGCTTATCTAACCATTTTTGAGTACCAGATATAACGTTTCCAGGCCTTATAGTTAAATAACAAACAATTGGGACGATCTTGTTTATTTTGTTAACTATATGGTTTGCATTTTCTATTAAAGGAAGCTTTTCCTGGATTTTATTCTCGCTTCTGGCTCTTTTCATCCAGTTTAAAGCTTTTTGATTTCTAAAGTGAGGGTATCTTTGGATAAGAATATATTTTTGCAAAACTTCTCTAGCACTTAAATTATCTGGGTTGCCAAACTTTTTAGAAAGTTTATCTACCCAATATTTGGCAGTAAAAGACAAAGTTTCGTCGATATCCAAAGCAAGACCGTAAGTTTTAGAACTCCTAAGTTCTCTTTTTAGTCTGAATATGTCGTACATATTACTTAGGCTTTGCAAAGACAAGTAATCTTTGAAAGGTAGTTCCTGGGGGCCAACAGGTTTGCAGAATAAGAGTTTCCTCACTTGCATTTTGAGCATCAACTATGTGCGAAACATCCTCAGGGCTGACTATGTTTGATCCACTAACTACATAGTCGTACCGCTTATTTTGGTAGAAAATTACAACCTCATCCCCCGGAACAAGGTCTTTTATAAGGTAAAATATGGCGTTATACCTTCCCACACTCCAAAAGTTATCGGTTGAATGGGCAAATAGATAGATATTGCCTAAAAGTCCTGGAAAAACTGTTCCTTGCGCGTGAGCAACGCCCTGTTGCAAAATTGGCAGAAAAGCTTCTTGGTTGCTAGGGTCAATGTTTGGAAATACTTTGGCACTAGCTCCGATTTTAGGTATAACTATGCCAAACTGGGTATCTTTAGGCACTAAAATCTGTTCTTTTGCGCCAAGGAGTACTTGGGCAAAGTTATCCACCCCAGAAGATACCTCAGGCTGATTTTTGAGTTCAACTTGATCATCAACAGGCTTTTTATCAGTACTTTCTGGCAGTGAGGATGTCTGACTGATAACATACTTTACTCCCCTAGCCTGGACGATGCGAAAGTTTATTTCATAATATAAAGCTGGTCCAAATGTGGCTATGGCAGCAAAAATAGCAAATAGGATAAGGAAGTTACCAATTGTTCGAAGGATTAGGAACTTAATAATTTCAGATTTTTTCATCTATATGGCTAATTATACATTATCTGCAAGTTACTAAGGAATAAAGCCTCTTTCAATAGTACTCATAATAAGATGCTAGATTATACAACTACGGAGGACTAAAAATCAAAACTATTTTCTGTTAGCAAGGTATTTATCCCAGTTTTGGATTGTTTTTTTATAAGCCTTTAAATACCCTTGTGTCATATTCTGGGAATTAAATTTCTCGACCTTTTTTCTGATGCTTTCTCTGTTAAGTTTTCCAACTCTTCCCATTTTTTGCACCATTTCGGAAACTCCCTCGACAAGATAGCCGGTCTTACCGTCTTCGATAAGTTCAGAAGCTGCTCCTCTTTTATAGGAAATAACAGGCGTGCCCAATGCCTGGGCTTCTGTCATAACCAAACCAAAAGGCTCTTCCCAGCGGATCGGGTTTAAAAGCGCTTTTGCATTTCCTACGATCTGTGTTTTCTCGGCAAAGCTTAAATCACCTTTCCAGATTATTTGTTTTCCATCAACTAACGGTCTTATCTCTTCTCTGAAATAATGTTTTGATTCAGGAACCGTTGAATGGTACGGGCCGATTAAAATCAGCTTTTTGTTTGCTTTTAGACAGGCTTTTATAGCCTCCCTAGCGCCTTTCCAGGGAGCAAGCCAACCCATCCAGGCAAAATAATCTTGGGAAGTATTAGAAAACTTATATTTTTCAATATCTATTCCGTTATAGACGGTTTCTATATAGTTTAAGTCAAAACCTTTTCTCTGTGAGTTTGAAACAGAGACAAAAGGAAGATATGAATAAGCCTTTAAAAGGTGGCGTTTTTCAAAATTATCTCTTTTTTGCGGTGAAAAATGGATGGTGAAAAGTACAGGAGTTTTACTTCTTACAGCCATCGGAAGAGAAATAAGATCCTGTGTAGTATTCAACTGCATGTGTAAAATATCAAACTTATCTATCATATCAAAGGCATTATTAATATGTAAAAGCGGTATGGTCCAGTTTGCCCAGTCAACCTTGTCCTTTCCTTCCCTTAGAGGCTTATCTACGACCCCAACCACCCTCACTTTCTTATCAACTCTGGCTGTTTTGGCAGCAAAGAGGGTCACATCATGTTTTTTACAAAGCTGGTTAACAAGGTTGGCAACTACCAGTTCTGTACCGCCGTATTTGTTAGGAGGAATGTTGTACCAAATAGGAGCTACAACACCTATCTTCATGAGAATAGATTATAGCAGAAAAAAGTTAAAAAAGATGTGAGAGTTTTATGTTACTTTAGTACCCCTAGACGGAATTGAACCATCATCTCGCCCTTAGGACGGGCTTGCTCTATCCGTTGAGCTATAGGGGCTTAATAATTGTATTTTATCATAGAAAGCTATAAAATTGGATTACGGGGCTTAGTGAACTGGTATCATACATGGTTCGGGACCATGAGAAGAGAGTTCGATTCTCTCAGCTCCGACTGAAAGAGAAGAAGAATTTGCAAACAATGGCATATCAGATTAATTGAAATTTATTCGACCGACTTATTCCCGGTAAATAAGTTAAATTCTCTTTTTAAGATATAATTTCTCCCAATTAATTTGTGACATTTATATTTGACAAATAGAAATAAAGGCCTATAATATTCTCCTGTGAGTAAATTAATAGAAGTATTTAGGAATATTGAGAGACGAAGACATTCTGTTATGCTTCGTATTCCGACACTAAGAGAGTTTGATAAAGCCTTAGCAAGAACAACGGCGGATGGACCAATAGTGGTTGTTGAACCTTTAATTGATGTCCCCTCTTCCGATAGACCCTCAGGCATGCTTGGAGTAAAATGCTTCGGAGTTGCAGCCGACGGTTCCCAAATTGCCTGCGTAAAACTAATCGCTCAAGAAAGAAATGCAACAAGAAAGGATAAAGCAGATACCAGCCTTAGGCTTACGGCAAGAGTTATGAGAAGACTGGCCACCCATGGCATCAAAACTTATATGGCCGAGGGTGACGAGCTATATAGCCTATCTCCCGCAGAAAGCTGAAAAACTAAATATAAAATCAAATTTACCTCTTGAAAATTTAATTCTAAAATGACATCATTACATTTATGGAAACAGATGAGAAACTGACTAAAGCCCAAAAAAGAGAGCTTCGAAAGCTTGAGTGGCAGCAAAAAGCCGAAACACAGGCAAAAACTGCACAATATAAAAAAATAAGTCTTTGGGTAGCAGTCGCATTTTTTGTTATTTTAAGCATTTTTGGCCTTGCAATGCTTGTAAACTCCCCTTCTAATACTTCCGGGAGTAATCTTAAAGCACCTGCCCCAAATGAGATTGATTTGTATACTAAAGGAGATCCTAAGGCAAAAGCTGTAGTTATAGAATACGGAGATTTTCAATGCCCTGCTTGTGCCAGCTACCAGCCTTTTGTCAAAGCAATACTTGAGGAATATAAAGATAGAATCTATTTTGTTTATAGGGATTTTCCTTTAATTAATAGCCACCAGTATGCTCATTTATCAGCAAGAGCCGCTTTTTCCGCCAATAAACAGGGAAAGTTTTGGGAAATGTATGATCTTTTATATGAAAATCAAAGTCAGTGGGCAAAAGCTACAGACGCAGAAACGTTATTTATAGGTTTTGCCCAAAAACTTGGTTTAAATACGGATAAATTTAAAACAGACTTAAATTCCAATGAGGCAAAAAAGTTTGTAGACGATTCTTTAAGCAGGGCAACTTCAATTGGCCTTAATTCAACTCCCAGCTTTTTTATTAATGGCGTAAAAATAGATAATCCAAATTCATTTGATGAATTTAAAAAATTAATTGACAATGAACTTAACAAAAAATAAACTATTTACCTACTCTGCCATTATTGCCTCTTTAGGTTTTTTAGATGCAACTTACTTAACCATAATCCATTATAAAAATATAATTCCTCCATGCACCATTGGAAGCTGTGAAACAGTCTTAAACAGTGAATATGCGATTATGTTTGGTATTCCAACGGCACTTTTTGGAAGCCTATTTTACCTTTCAATAATTGTTTTATCTCTCTTAATACTTACTAACTATAAAAGAATATTTATAAAGGCCTTTTACCTTCTGGCAGCAGCCGGATTTGGAGCATCTTTGTTTTTACTTTATGTCCAAGCTTTTGTCTTAAAATCTTTTTGCCAGTATTGTTTAATATCAGCAGCAACTTCAACAGGTATTTTTATTCTGGCTATTTTGCAGATTAGAAAAGACAAGAACAAGGCTAAATCTTAGTAGCTGTGGATTTCTTCTGGGGTAAACCAAAGAGGTATTTCATAATCTGCTTCTTCTTTTGTTCCTGATGCATGCAAAAGGTTTTCAATTGCTCTTTTATTGCTGTTTGCAAGGTAAGAGGAATCATAGGAATAGTCCCCCCTAATTGTTCCAGGAGCAGCTAACAAAGGAAGGGTATGACCTGCCATTTTCCTTGCAAGCTCAACCGCGTGTGTACCTTCTAAAACCATAGCTAGAACTGGGCCTTTCATAAGGTAGTCCATAAGCCAAACTCTTACCATTTTACCTATTTTTTTGGGATCTGACGTTCCCAAAGACTCATTTGGGTCCATATCCAAGCTCTTGTAGTTTTCAAGAGTCTTATTTCCTATTCCAATCCAGAGCTCTTCTCTTTCATCCGGATAGTGTTTTTCCATTAGTTCCCTGTGAGCCGTAATAAGCTTTACAGCTATAATTTTTAACCCTACTTTTTCAAATCTACTTACAATTTCGCCTATCAGTCCCCTTCTTACTGCGTCAGGTTTTAAAATAACTAATGTTTGCTCTGTGTTTTTAGCCATATTTTTATAATTTTAACAATTTTGCAAATCTTTGTCTATCGGAAAAGTTACCAATTATAGCAAGATTAAGCCCTTTTTGTACAAAATATTGCCTTGCCACATCTTCAACTTCTTCCAGGGTTACTTTGTCAATTGCTTTAAGTAAATCTTCCGGTGTTTCAATTTTATCTTCCAAAAGTTCTGCCTGGGCAAAGAAAGCAGCCACAAACCTGCTATCCTCAAGCTCTAAAACCAAATGTCCTTTTAAGTATTCTTTGGCTTTTGCCAGTTCGTCTTTAGTAATTCTGGCTTTGCCACTCCCAAATTTGGAATACTGCTCTACTATCACCTGTATTCCCTCATCTACTCTTTTAGGGTCAAGACCTGCTGTAGAAACAAGATTGCCGCAGTCTTGGTAGTTTTCAGAGCCTGTTCTAACGTAATAAGCAAGACCACGCTTTTCCCTTACTTCTGAAAATAGCCTTGAACTCATTCCACCGCCTAGGATTGAGGATAAAACAGATAGAGCATATTTTTTAGAAGAATTAACGGGCACTGTTCTAAAACCTATGGCAATATGAACCTGCTCTGTAGCTTTATGTTTTATATAAAGATCTGGTTTGACCTGGTTTTCTACTAGTGATATATGTCTAACTGTATCAAAGCGAGGCATTTTTGCAAAATATTTATTAACCAATTCTTCCGTTTCCTTAACGTCTATTCCTCCTGCTACAACCACTGTAATGTTATGGCTGCTGTAAAGGCTTTTCATGTAGCTTATAAAATCGTCTCTTGTAATAGCCTTTATTACCTCTTTTCTGCCTGCTATGTCCCATCCCATTGGAGTGTCTCCATAGAGAAGGTTTTCGTACACATCGCCTATTTTTCTAGATGGAGTATCTTCATAGAGGTTTATTTCTTCTAGAATTACTCCTCTTTCCTTTTCTATTTCCTTTGCGTCAAGTTTACTGTTTTGGAGCATGTCGGATAAAACATCTAAACAAAGCTCAATATGGTCTTTAGA
>CAZUZF010000026.1:0-13069 GCA_964624955.1 uncultured Gammaproteobacteria bacterium | reverse complement strand
TTGGTTTAAAAGAGAAGAAAGGCAATCCGCCAGTGTTGTGGCAGAGTTTCGGACAGGAAGAATTACCGTAATTAATGGTTTTTCTTTCATTTTAGATACTTACGAGGCATCTTAAGTTATTCGAGGTTAAATATGGCAAGAATAATTAACCTATAATCTCAAGGCTTATTCTACCAATTTTAACCATCAAAGTCAAACTTACAATATATATAACATATATAACGAAGCTATAAGAAATTGGTTATAACCTCAAACTATGAGGATTTACCCTTATTTTTATAGACAAAAACTATGCCTAGGGTACCAAAAAATGCCATTGTCAAAAGTCCTAAAAACTGGAAATATTGGGGAAAAAAAATGATTACAAGATCCTTATCTTTATTAGCTTTTTCCACTTTCCAGCCGTTTTCCCAGGAATTGATTAATACGTGGTTTTTAATTTCTTTCCCAAACCAAAAAGGAAAGTTTTGAGAAAGCCAATTTGTAAGTTTTGAGTAGTTGTTAATCTCATAAGCTTTCCAACCTCTGTCAAAGCTTTGGGAAAGGATAAGATAGCCTTTGTTACCAACCTTGAAATCTTTTATAAGGTAGTAGTATTCGTTTGGATGTTCTACAGAAAAAACTGTAGGAGGATTTTGGTTTTTATCTTTTAATTGCTTTGAAAAAACCAAATTGGCAATGAAATTATAGGGAATGGGATATAAGCTTATTTTTCCTAAAACATTATCTACCTCCTCTTTTGTAAGGGAAATATTTTCAAAGTGCATTGAATACGCTCTGCCAAACTCTTCCAAAGGTAGAATAACAAAGCTTGAAATATTGTTTTCTTTATCTAAATAAGTATCTATAACAGGATATTTCTGATCTTCGTTATTTAACCAAAAATGCAAAGGCCTTCCTTTATTGTTCTTGCTCTCGATAAAGATTGCATAGCCTTGGTTATGGACTAAATTCTGTGCATAAAAGGCAATACAGGCTGAAGAATCTGCTGAACTGAGATTAAGCATAGAATTACCATTAAAAGTATCAATTCCTGCATTAAAATTGTCTTTTCTAAAAAAGTCGCAGTTATAAACTTTTTTAACGTCATTTAAAGAAGGTTTATGTTCAAAGCTTTGGTAATTATCGCTTATTTTAGGAATATAAACTTCAACTTTAGAGTCTTTATCAACACTTAAGGAAAGATTGGTTAAGTCTTTTCTTAGGAATGAGGAGATTGTGTCTTTGGAAATGGTTACTACCTGATTTATACCTTGTTTACTAAAAACAATAACATTGTCCTTTTGTGTAAGCAAAAAAGTGGTCCCTAAATTAGTTTGAATATTTAAAGGATTTATTTTATAGTTTTTAACTCCGTTTATATTCATATTAACTTCTTCTATTCTTTTGCCTGGTATGGTTATAAGGTCGATATTGAGAGTTTTGGAATAGACCAGTTTTCTTTGGGCTTTGTTGGTAATAAAGACCTGTGGAGATTTAATTTGGGACTTAACCACGAGATTTCCAGCCAAATCTTTCTTGGTATTAAAAGATACGGCAATTAACTGTTCGTTTTCCCAAAAAGAAGGTATGATAAGGGTTGTCTTGCCAGGGTTTAAAAACTTGCTTTCTAATTTTATAAAATTCTTTTCATTTTTTATCGTAAACTGCCTGTCATCTTGGTTTTTATTTGAAAACAAAGACCTAAAAGGATAAACGTAATCGGGATTTTGATCATTTATAACATAGTTTCCCAAGGTTTTATAGGCAATATCATTATTCTGCCAGTTATAACTATTTACAGTATTTAGATTATTATCTGCAAAGACAAAGTTTTTAGGTTTGTCTTTAAGACTCACCTTATAAATATCAATTTTTCCAAAGCTGGCTTCCTTTTTTATACTTGGAATTTGTTCTAAAAGATCAGTTAACTCTTGGGTAAAAAGGGAGATAGGAGAGGGGGGATAGATAATGTTTTTATCAATCATAATAAACCCTATCTGGTATTTGTTTAATACTCTCTCAAAGGCTTTGGGATTTTTTGAATAAAGCGCATAGGAGACTTGCCAATAATAGTTTTCATTTGAGCTTTCCCATACATCAAATGCCCTATCTAATATCGGCTGTTTGATCCCATACCACAGAAAACCTGAACCACCATAACCCCACCTGTAATAGCTCCAGCCCCAAAATGTGGGTTGGGGAAAATTGGCAATTCTCGTATTTTGATCTTGGTTTTCAAAATAGTCAAAGACTTGGAAATATTCCTTGGGTATATCTATTTTTTCCTTTTCGTAAAAAAGATGTCCTCTAAAAACAGGGAAGACAAAGATTATAAGAAATGTTATGGCTATAATTGGTAGAAACCTAAGTGTTTTTTTGGAAAAAGTCTTTGATAAAGTTTTAAGTAACTGTTTTATGCCAAGAGCAAAAAACACAGCGTAGGAAAGTGAGGCAATAACTGAAAACTTGGTAAATGGGAATCTTAAGACTTCGTTTAAAATACTTATTTTACGAAGAAGATTATCTACGAATAAAAAGGGAGGAGTATTTATCGAAAGCATGGTAATAGAACCTATAAAGATAAAAACAAATATAATTTCAAAAGGTCCTCTTTTTTTAAAGGAAGACAAAAAACCAATCAATATAACTGTAAAAATAGTTATCCCTATGGCAATAATTAGTGGGTTTGAAAGATGAGTTTTAAAAGAAGAGAACATATAAGAAAATTTACCGTTAAGGTCAGGATCGACATTGTTAAACCAAAATCCTTTAAGTAAAACGACATCTTCTAGATTGCCAAAAGCTCTATTTTGAGCAATAACCGTATCCGTTGCCATTTCGTTTATTTTTGCATTTAAGGAAACATTCGAGTTGGTAAGAAGAAAGTAAATAAACGGCATTAGCCAAAAAGAATTAATAATTAGAGTAGTCAGAATAACTTTTAAAGTTGTTTTTAGACTGTCTTTACTTTTTTTCTTGAGAATAAAAACAAAAAGGATTGTAAGTAATACCAAACACCAAACAAAAAAGACAGTTGGCACCTGGGACTGGCCAATAGCTAATATGTTAATTAGGATAAAGAAAAGTAAATTCTTTAATGAATTTGATTTAAGAAAATTTATTGTTGTCAATATAAGCCAGGGTAAAAAAGCAAAATGAGTTATAAAGGGTTCGAAGGGGACAAAAAATGTCTGAATAGTTGAAAGATTTAAAAGGTAAAATATTGCTGCAAGACTAGATAAAGTTTTAGACCAAAAGTCACTTATGTTTTCAAACAAAAGCTTTTTTGCCATAAAATAAGCTCCGATTGTTCCTATTCCAAGCATCAGAAATACATTAAATTGCCTTATAAAGTTAATGGGAATAAAAAAAGAGGCAATTAAGCTTACTATCTGTCTTACAATATCTGCGCTGTGTGCATTTCCAGCTAAAACTCCAAGCCCTTGATATTCCTGCCAAACGGAAAAGAAGGCTCTTTTTATATTTAAAACGGAATTTAGCTCGGTTTGTAAGTTATCCCAGCCAGTAAAAAAGCCAAAGGAGGAAAAATTTGTAATAAATACAAAGAAAAAAATAATAAGGATTGAAACAAAGGGGAAGTGCTTTTTAAGCATATTAAGATTTGCTTGAGGCAGCAAAGCTGTAAGAGCCGATAACTTCTTTTTGATACTGTTCATTTAGCATGCTTTCGTAATGTTTTGAGATATTTTCAAAAGATCTTTCTCTATTTAACATTCTACTAAATTCAAGCATTTTTTGGGATAGTTTTGGGTCTAAAGTTAAAGAGAGAGTTTTAACAAGGCTTTTTTTATTTAAGCTAAAGACGATATCTTTTTTATTAATGTCTAATGTCTTAAGAAGTTTTTTGAAATCCAATGAATTAGTTATGTTTGAAAGGTTTTTAGATAGGATAAAAGGTTTTTTATGAGAAATTGCCAAAGATAAGGGGCCTGAAGAAGACATAAAAGTTCTGTAGGGAAAGACTGTTAAATCGCAAGCTTCAAAAATGCCGGTTATATCTTTTTCTTCTACAAATCCCGTTGCAATAATATTGGGGGATGATTTAATAAGATTGTTAATTTTTGCAACAAAGTTTTGATAGTGGATTTTTTGTTTTTGTGTAAAACTTGCTCCTCCTGCAATAACAAGCCTAATTTTTCTTCCCCGTATTTTGTTAACATTCAAAAGAGCATTTATGAGAAAATCAACGCCTTTGTACCAAGTAAGGTAGCCAAAATATAATATGGCAAATTCATCTTTTGCAATTGACAGTTTTTCTCTTTCCCTTTGCCTATCAACTTTTTTTATATTTGTATCAACACCGTGGGGGATAACGCTAATTTTGTTGATATCACAAACTGTAGATAGTCTTTTTTTGAATTCCTCTTCCAAAACCACTACCTTTCTAGCCTTAAGTGTTAGAAGAAAATAAAACCATTTAAGGCCAAAATTTAATATTTTAAGTTTCAAATTATCCCTTTTTACACCAATATGACCCGAAAGATTTCCGATATTAAACAAAACCTGGTGTAGAACCAAGAAAATGTTTTTTCTTAACATTGAAAGTAGTAAGACAAAGAAAGCAACTAAGCTCGTTGTTAAAGTATCTCCAAATGATGCAAATTCAAATTCAATAAGTATGTCTTTTATATTATTAAACCTTAAGATTTCTCTAAATAAAGGAATAAAGGAAAAGATTGAGTTTCGTCTAAAGCAGCGTATGACTAAAATTCCATCTTCTACATAGCTTTCTTTGTATTTTAAATCCATTGTTAAAACAATTATTTTTCTATCTGAATTTTTCTCCTTAAGTTTTAAAAGTGTATTTTTGGTAAATGAAGACACGGCACAAACGCCCTTGCTGTATACCTGCCCTTTTTTGGGATAGGCAGATATAACTAACAGGGAATTAGTATTGTTATATTGTTGTAAAATACTTTTTTCCATATTTACTAAATAACGCACATTTTGCAATATAAATGTGCGTTATTGTAGTTTCAAAACGTATTAGTTACAGACTGGAATAACTAATACACCTTTTTGATCTGGATTTGTTGCTTCCTCCTCTTGCAATTGTCCTTCAACTTGATAGAACAAATCTCTTAACTCTCCCTTTTTAGGAACATATAGCGTGCCACCCATTACGTCTATTGCTTTAACATGAGTTGCAACTACTGCTAAAGCATCAGTACCATCTAATCTATCTATCTGCATCCATCCTCTCAATACGCTTCTTTCCAGTCTTAATCTATGGTGAAAACCAGCTGGATCAGGAATTAATTGCCATCCGCTTTCTACTCTCTTCCAATTTCTTCGATCTCTAGTATATGCGTCTCCTGCATGTCTCTTTATAATTTGTTTTAGAGAAACTTTTCTTGGCGTTACAGGATTATGAGTCTCAGGTAAAGGTTTGCAGAGTGGTAAAGTAGCAACATCAGGCTGTGTTCTTTCTTCTACGTCTTTATGCTCTTCTCTTATTTTTTCCCAAAGAGCTCGTTCTTGGCCTTGCTTTGCTTTCCACAATGTTGCTTGGTTAACGTCAACCTCATCAACATCTAAAGGATTAGCAACTATGCTTTGAGCTTGGTGTTTCCCCTTTCTTTGTATTTCTATCCAGGCATCAACAACAGCACCATTGGATCTAACCCTAGTTACCTTGCCGTCTACTCCTTTATAGTGAGCTCCTCCATCTTTATTTATTTCCCAAAGATTGATATCCGCTGAAGGTGTACCTTCTATTCCAAACAACTCTACTGCTTCTTCTCTAGACTTAATCCTTACATTATCAACCCATTCAGCAGTAGGTTCAATTCCAGGCGTATGTTCAATTCCGGGTGCAAAAACAGTAGCTGATTCTAATTGTCCTGCTCTAGCTATATTACTACCCTGTTGTTTGGCTAAGGCTTCAGCAAATACTGCTACTCCTGTAACTGCAGCTCCAGCTTTAATACCTTTTTTGAGCAGTTCTCTTCTTGAAAGCATTTGTGCTCCAGGATTTACTCCTGCTTCACTTATTGGTCTTGGCATTATTTCTCACCCCCTGTATATAGTGATCTTTTTGATCGTCTTCTAAGTATAAGTCCACCAAATCCTGCTGGGATAAGTAATGCTAATGGAAGCATTTCAGGTCCTGTTGGGGGTGTGGTTGTGATTTGGGGAGCAGGCATAACAGGTAATCCACCTTTGGTAGTTTCTTGACCTAATACTTGTTTTTGTAAACAGAATTGTGAGGATGTTTTATTTACTCCTCCGCTTGAATCAGTTGCGGTTGCCTGGTTTATCTGGCAAATTACTCCGCTGTCATTGGGAAGATCTTTTTCATTTGCTATTTTTCCAACTATAGTATAGGTTACTGTTTCTTGTTCTTTAAAGCTTGAGACTGTGAAAACAAGTGTTTTTGTTTTTGAATTAAAATTTCCTGGTCCTGAGACAAACGAAAGGTGTTGGGGAAATACGTCTGCAACTGTAATGGTTGGTATTGTTTGAGTTCCTGTATTTTTAAGAGTTATTTGAAAAGTTACATTTTGGCCAGGATTATATTTAGAATCATTGATTGAGAGGTTGTTGACAAAATCTCCTCCGCCTTTACCAGGTCTTTGGACAAACTTTTGGATAGAGAAGGCATAACCGGGACATGTTTCTCCTCCGCCATATATTGGTATGCATCCTGCGGCATTTACATTTTCTACTTTAAGGGCAAAAAATAAAAGTAGGAATAATAAAACAATTGCAAATAGTTTTTTCATTAGATGTTATATCTTTATTACGTAATAAAAACACTTTCGTTTCTGGGGCAGTTGAAACAAAACTTATAAGATGTGGGGATTATAACAGTAAGATATGTAATGTGTCAAGGGTCTTATAATATATACTATAATTAATACTTTAATACTATTATATTTATATTACTTATATATAGTATAGTTTTCTATTCCACAAAAAATCCCACTAGGTAAGTGGGATTTTAAGAAAATAATTAATCCAATTTAATTATCTATTGGTTACCGCATTATGCCCAGCATGAAAAACCGATACTCCAATTCCTTGACTTCGTAATTGCCTTACTCTTTCTCTTAATCTTTGTAATGGTTCTCTTTGGAAAATTGATTTTCTCATGACTGTTGTCTCAGCTCTCCTATTAGTAACCAGCTTGCTTAGATTTCCTGAAAATATAGGCATTCCATCAAAATCATGCGTTTCAATAATACTTACATGGTTTCTTTGGGAATCTGTAACAGAGAGTCCGTTAACAACACCTGTGCCATTTACTATTTCTAAAAATCCACCATTTGCGAAATCTTCTCTAAATTCACCGGGATTTAATTGTTCAGAATAATCTCCGTTTGTTGCTGGTCTATCAGAATTTGTTTCGGCTGCTGTCGCTTGTGCGCCAACTCCGCCTGCTGTTGCAGTTAGGGTAGCTGCTAATAAAGCTCTTCTAGCGATTTCTCTTATATCTGCCATTATAATTTCACCTCCTTAATTAAATTAATGTAGTTAAAAACTATATTAATGTTAATTGACTTTTGGATAATACCAAGATGCGTTTAAAAAGTCAATAAAATAAATCAAGATTTAGTTTTGCCTCTTGCAATAGGCAAAATCTTCTTTAATACTATAAGTAGGGTAGATTGTTTTAATGGATAATCCAAATAGTAATACAGAAAAGATTAATAAACCATCATTTAAAGATCTTTTATTGGAAAAGCTTTCAAAAATCCGTAAGGTACATTTGTTGCCAATCCTTATTGTAGCTTTGGCAATTCCCATTACGGTAACCCTTGCCTTACAAAGACAAACCATACAGGAAAACGCAGCAGAAAAGACAACTTTAAACGCCACAGCCGCTTTCGATGATCAATTTTTCAACAGCCAGGATGATATTTATACCCAGGAGTATGTACCAAACACTCCGGTTGATAAGGCAAATGCAATTTATCAAAGCCAGGCAGATAGCGTTGACTCATTGTCATCGCCCAAGGCTGTCTCAACTGCAAAACCAAATATAGTAGTCATAATGCTTGATGATGTTAACCCGCATGATGGAAAACTGTGGAATAACCCTAGTATTACAAAAAACATCTATAACTATATTTATAAAAAAGGTATTAACTTTACCAACTACTATGGTGAAACGCCTCTATGTTGTCCTGGAAGAGTTGAGTTTTTAACGGGTCTTCATACCCAAAACCATAAGGTAACGGAGAATGATGTTAAGTATTTCAACCCCAAAGAAACTCTTGCAGTTGAATTGCAAAACAGCAACTATGTTACTTTTTTAACAGGCAAATATTTAAACCTTTTGGATAGAATTCCCAAAAGTGAGGTAGTTCCACCTGGCTGGTCTAAGTTTGACACTTTTTATAATGGAAACGGTAGATACTACAATTACACCTGGCTATCTAAAGATGGCAGTACGGTAAAATATGACAATAATCCTAAAGATTACTCAACAGATGTTATTGCAGACACGGTTGTTAAAAGAATGAAACAAGCATCAATCAACAAGCCTATTTTTGCCTTTGTCACACCTTTTTCTCTTCACGGCCCCCTTACAGTTGCTCCAAGGCATAAAGGAGACATTAGGTGCAAAGATATTGGAGGATGGAGTCCTCCAAACTATAACGAAGATGATGTTTCTGACAAACCTTATTATCTTTCAAGTATTCCAAAGGTACCAAAAGCATCATATAGCCTAAAAACTTATTGCGAAATGATGCTCTCTGTTGACGATATGGTTGGAAGAATAGGAAAGGAGCTAGCAAAACAAGGAAGACTAAATAACACTATTTTTGTTTTAACAGCAGACAATGGATTAGGTTGGGGAGAGCATAGATGGGAAAAGAAAAACTCTTCCCATACTACACCCATACCTTTGGTAATATCCTGGCCAAAGGGTAGAGGAGTAAACCCAAGAGTAGAAAACTCATATATTTCCATTATTGATATGGCTCCTACTTTTTGTGAAATAGCAAATTGCATAATGGGTCCATATCCAAATAAACAACAAAAAGCAGACGGGGTAAGTTTTTTGCCTTTACTAAAAGACCAGCCACTAACCGTTGCAAGGCAGGATATATTTGAAAATAACGGAATTGATGATGGGATAGTACAAACACCCAATGTATCTCTTCCCACATGGTGGGCAATACGAACAACCAATCAAAATCCATTAGGCCTTTGGCACTATATTGAATTAAAAACAGGGGAAAGAGAGCTCTATAATCTTGCAAACGGACCTTGTTACGCTTGGAATCCATCAATGGGGGCAGATCCTTGCGAGTTAAATAATTTACTAAGCCCAAGCGCCAATCCCGACTCTCAAACTTTATCTATTGTTTCTACTCTTTCGCAAAGACTGGCAGTTTTGAAAAAAGAAAAAGGATTTAATCAATCGACCCTAACACCAACCCCTTCAAACATAAATCCGACTGGATACCATGACAGCGCAGATTGTTCTGTATCTACTGGATGGACTTGTGACCAAAATGACTATAGTCAGTCTTTAAGCGTGCATTTTTATGCTGACGGCCCGGCTGGGGGTGGAGGAGTATATGTAGGCCAGACTCTGGCAAATTTACAAAGAGAGACAGCTGTTGGAAACTTATGCGGAGGAAATCCTAATCATGGTTTCAGCTTCACAATTCCAGATAGTTTAAAGGACGGAAAAACACATCTTCTCTATGGACACTCGATAAATATTGGTCCCTCTGGGTCTAATCCATTGCTTAGTGGAACTCCAAAAACAATTACTTGTTCTTTGCCTTAATTTATCGATTTAATTTACATATTGACAAAATTTAAAACTTATGGTCTAATAAAGGTGCTTTTAAACTCTCTCAAAAGCAAATCCTTTGGAAACTTTCAAAAACACGTATTAAATATTGAGTAAGCTTTAGTTAATCTTTATTTTAATTTCATTTTATTTTTATGCCAGTCAAGAAAAAAGTCCACATACAAGTTGATGATATTGTTGGAAAACCTGCCGATACCAAAGACTTACCCCAACAAGAAATAAAAGAAGAAAAAGCTTCTGATGTAAAGGAGCCTTTTGTCATGCCAATGCAAGAGCCAAGGCCAGAGCCCCAAGGCTTACCTGTTAAAGGTTTTTTAGATATCCAGCCTGAAGGACACGGATTTTTAAGACCAAAATTTATCCCATCATACAGAGATATTTATATTTCCCAGTCCCAGATTAGAAGGTTTATGCTTCGCCCTGGTGATTTGGTTGAAGGTGTTGGTAGACCCCCCAAAGATACAGAGCGATATTTTGGACTTTTAAAAGTTGAAAAAGTTAACGAGATTAACGCTGATGATAGTTTGAATAGGTTGTATTTTGATGATTTAACTCCCATTTATCCCAAAAAACAAATAACTTTAACAACCGGTAAAACACCACTTTCTACAAGAATAATTGATTTAATAGCTCCAATTGGTTTTGGACAAAGGGGAATGATTGTTTCTCCTCCAAAAGCTGGAAAAACAACCATGCTTAAAGAAATTGCAGCAGGAATTTCCCAAAACTTTCCCAATGTCCATTTAATGGCAGCATTAATAGGGGAGCGGCCGGAGGAGGTAACTGATATAACTTCTTCTGTCAAAGGTGAAGTTGTTGCTTCTAACTTTGATGAACCGCCGGAAAACCAGACAAGGGTTGCGGAGATAACTTTGGATAGGGCAAAAAGAATGGTTGAAATGGGAAAAGACGTAATTATACTTTTAGACTCAATTACGCGCTTAGCCAGAGCCTACAACTTATCAGTTGCGCCATCTGGTAGGACTTTATCAGGAGGTTTTGATCCTGCAGCGCTGTGGCCTGCAAAAAGATTTTTTGGTGCAGCCAGAAACTGCCAAGAGGGAGGAAGTTTAACCATTATAGGAACTGCCTTGGTTGAGACAGGATCAAGAATGGATGATTTAATTTATGAGGAGTTTAAGGGAACAGGTAATATGGAATTACATTTGGATAGAAAATTGGCTGATAAAAGAGTCTATCCTGCAATTGATATAGAAATGTCTGGAACAAGGCAGGAAGAGCTTATCATGGACGAAACATTAAGGCAAAAAACAATCACCATGAGAAGAATGCTTTATATGCTTTCCGATGAGGAAAGAACACAGTTATTTATTGAACAACTTTCAAAGACTTCAACCAACGAAGAATTCTTAAATTCTCTTCAGAAAGCCTAAGAATTGACTATACCCATTTATTTTAAGCTTGACATAGGTTGGAAAAATAGATATCATCGTTTTATGAAAGCTGTTGATTTGTCCAAAATCCTCAAACCCTATAAATCTGGATGGGTTGCAATTAAAGATAATAAAGTTATTGCTTGGGCAAAGGATTTTGATGCTATACATACAAAAGTACGTGCATTAAAAGTTAAAACCGAAGAAGTATTTTTAGTACCTGCTGCTAAAAAATATTTTGGTTTTGTAACCTACATAAATGCCTAAGTATTCATATACTACTCCTCAGCCTGGGGTTTTTAAACCTTGGATTGCGGTAATTCTTAATAATAGAAAAACCCATAAAACAACTTTTGCTGTTACGGCCTTAGTTGATTCTGGAGCAGATATTTGCCTATGCGAAAAATACATAGGGGATTTTTTGGGAATTTCTTTTAAAGGCGTAAAGCCAAAGGAATTTTTTGCTGCAGATGGAAAAACATTTTATGGTTTTCCTGCACTAATAGATCTTTTCGCATGCTCAAAGGTAATAAAAAATTGTACTTTTTATTTCGTTGAAGGTTTGCCCAAGGGAGCACCAATTATACTTGGGCAATCAGGTTTCTTTGAAAATTTTAAGGTTACTTTTGATCTTAAGAATAAAGAGATTGAAATAACTTAAGTTAAATGTATATAAAACCACTAAATAGCATTTAAATTTTGTTTAAGTTCTGACTAAAAGTTGACTAAAAAAGATCGTTTTGCTACCATAGATATCACTTTTTCATGAACAAACGGAAGTTTTTTGGCGTGTTTTCAAACCCTTTTAAAAGGTATTTTTCTAAAATCAAGCCTTTTTCAATTATTCTCTTAAGTTACTTAAAATCAAAAGTTATTTCCTTTAGCATCTTTTTTGAAACAAATAAAAACATTTTGGTTAAGTTTTTGACAATGAAAAGAGGACGGTACAACCGTCCTTTTTTACATTTTGCAACACTTCTGGTTCTTACAATCGGAGTTCTCATTGCTCCGTTTCTTGCAAGTACCTATCCAATTTTCTCCCAAAACTCCAATACCTCAAAAATAGCAACGCCTTCAACAAACCAGTCTATAATTGTTGGAGAAAATGTCTTTGAAACAAATATTTCTCAAAAACCAAGAGATAAAATCATAATCTATACAGTTGCCAAAGGAGATACCATTTCAACCATTGCCCAAAAGTTTGGAATATCAACTAATACGATAAAATGGCAGAATAATTTAACCTCAGATACCCTAGCTGTAGGCGACAGTCTTGAAATATTGCCAGTTACAGGAATGTCTTATAAGGTAAACAGGGGAGATACTGTTTATACAATTGCCAAAAAGCTAGATACAGAAGCGCAAAAAATAGTTGATTTTCCTTTTAATGATTTTGCCAATCCTGAAACATTTTCTTTGGTTGAGGGACAAATACTTATTGTTCCAGACGGTGTCAAACCAGCAGAACAGCCATATATAAGAAGGCAAGTATATATTGCCCAAGGCCCAAGCTCTACCTCATTTTCAGCCTCAGGCTTCACCTGGCCGCTTAGAGGGCTTGTTTCCCAGTTTGCTTCCTGGTATCACATGGCCTTGGATATTACCTCACCATATGGGGCTCCAATTGTTGCTGCAAAGAGTGGAATTGTAAGATCAATTTCCTCTGGGTCCTGGGACGGGGGATATGGAACAAACATAACAATAGAAAACGGTAGCGGTTATTCAACTTTGTATGCTCATTTGTCTGGAATTAATGTGGGAATAGGGCAAAATGTGGTAGGAGGGAGTACTGTTATTGGCTGGGTTGGAATGACAGGAAGAACAACCGGTCCTCATGTTCATTTTGAAGTAAGACAAAACGGATCACCACTTAATCCTCTAACTTTTCTTCAGTAAG
>CAZUZF010000025.1:0-14104 GCA_964624955.1 uncultured Gammaproteobacteria bacterium | reverse complement strand
CATGAAGATTATTTTCGCTCTTTAATGTTTGGCCTTCAGGATGGAATTGTTTCAACAACAGGTGTTGTAGTTGGAATATCTACTGGAGTAAGTGATAAACAAATTATAGTCTTGGCAGCTCTCGTTGCAGTTACGGTTGAAGCATCATCAATGGCAGCAGGACAATATTCAAGCGAAAAAGCAGTTCACCAATTAGATAAAACTGGAAGACATACTGACAATCTCTATATTGGTGCTTTAATTATGTTTATTGCCTATATGGTAGGCGGTGCTTTCTCAATAATCCCTACAATTATCTTTAATCAACCACTTGCAAAACTTATTGCAATTATTTCATCATTTATAGGACTTTTTGTAATAGGATATGTAAAAGGACAACTTGTTGAACATAAACCCTTAAGAAGTGCTGTTGAGCTTTTTATTATAGGCTCTATTGCTACGATTGTTGGAATAGTTGTTGGCTACTACCTAAGGGTTTAAGAAGAACATAAAAGCATTATTGCCACCCCTGCTCTGAATAAAATATTCTTCTTTTTATGTTTATAAGAGCATCTTTTGTGTGGGGAACAATATTAGAAGGTAAATTATCAAAGTTAAACCATTTGAAATGCTCACATTTATGCTTTTCTTTATTAACTATCTTCGCCATCCATTTATCGGCAACAAAATATATATGTACCCGTTCTGATTGATCATTATCTGATTTACAATGTTGTATATGCTTAACAGCTAGTTTTTCCTGATCCAAATCTATTCCAGCTTCTTCTTTTGCTTCTCTAATAACTGCTTGTGTAAAAGTTTCCGAAGGTTCTAAATGGCCTGCTATAACAGTGTAGTCTCCATCTCTATAACCTGTATTTTTTCTTTTAGAAAGCAGTACTTTGTTATCTTTTATTAAAATTAAATATGAAGCGACTATATTTTTATGTCTAATTTTCATTTAAACCATTCCTTAAATGCTTTGGGCCAACCAATCAAGAGAAGCAATGCCAAAGGGGCTCCCCAGTTAGTCCATCTTTCTACGAATTCAAAAATTGATTCGCCGGCGATTGGACGCATTAGAGCAGTCCAAAAACCCCAAAATGTCATCCAAAGAAGGGCAAGGCGAATGGGTTTAACAAGAACTAAAATAGCCAGAATAATATCTAATAAACCCACAAACCAAAGAAGCGTTGTTGCGGTCTGCAAATCAGAGATGCCAAAGATCGAAAACCATTCCACCCATGCTTTGCGACCCTGAAGCGCAAATACACCGTGGCCGATAAATTCGCCGCCAATTGCTATTCTTAAAACCCATTTAAGAAGTTTTGTGTTCATAGACTCATTTTATTGTCTTTTGTCACTTTATCCAAATACTAAAACTTTGTCCGTAATATCACAGCCAAGTCTTATACTTCGCCTCTGATTATACTAGGTGTTTAGGCCTTAATATTCACTAGGAGTTTGTTCTATCATTACCATGGGTTCATTCCCCACAACCCAAGCATCATGACCTGGTGGAAGCAATGAAACATCTCCTGGACCGAATTCCTGTTCTGTACCGTCATCCATTTTCACTCCCAATCTTCCAGTAATATGGACATTAAGGTGTGCTAACTGACAACTTTCAGTTTTAGCTGTCGGCTTTACATCTTCGGACCATCTCCAACCAGGTTGGAAGATGAGTCTTCTTACTTTAAAACCGCCGAGATTGACAACCTCAATCTTACCTCTTCCTGGAGTTGAAGTCTCATCTGGAGAATCAAATTTTTTACTTTGTAATTTTGACATTATCTCACCTCCCTTCTGAAGAATTTACTAATTACAATTGCGGAGAGAGTGGGATTCGAACCCACGATAACATTGCTGTTATAATGGTTTTCAAGACCATCTCTTTCGTCCACTCAGACACCTCTCCTTATTCCCTATTATACTTAAAGCTAAGGCTAATTACTAGTTTTTTGAGAGTTGATTTTATTTGACTTATTTTTGCTAATATTCTAAAGTAAATTATGCCCGAGAATAAAAAACATCATCCAACTCATCACACAGTTGCCCATGAAGGCTCTCATGTTTTAGAATGGAGTGCTCCAGGAAGACCATTTAAAAAAAGATCAAGACAATTCTATTTAACAGCTATTCTTATAGCTTTATTTGTTGAAGTAATCTTGTTTTTATTTAGCCAATATCTTCTAATGATTGTTGTTGCCTCTTTGCTTTTTGTCTCTTTTGCTCTAGCTAGTGTTGCCCCAAAAGATTTTCATTACCGTATTTCAAATGAGGGAATTATGATTGAAGATAGATTCTTTTTATGGAAAGAACTCTATGACTTTTATTTTATCAAAGCTTATGGAATTGAAACTTTAAGAATTAGAACAGAAAGTTTTTTACCTGGTGAGCTTGTTCTAACAATTGAAGGAGTAGATAAAGAAAAACTTTTAAAAGCACTTCTTCCCTATCTTCCTTATAGGGAATATGTAAAACCAACATTTATGGAAAAAAGTGCTGACTGGCTAACGAAAAATTTCCCCTTAGAAGCAGAGAAGAAGGAGCATAATAAAAAATAAGCCCCTCTTTACTTGACATAAAACCTTCAACAATGAATAATGAAGTTATGGACTTATCTGCTGAACACAAAAAAGAAGTACAAAGAAGAATCATGGAAGCTCTTATTGGTGCTTATGAAAAGCTTGAAATCACAAGAGTTGATTTCGATGAAATCTCCAAGTTTATTTTAGAAAGAGATCCAAGTATTCAAACTCATCATGATCTAATTGTTTTCCTTCGCGAACTTACTGCAAAATGGAGCATCTTTTCTTTTGTTTTAACTTTAGAGAATGGTGAAGTTAGAAAAATTGAGGAAAATAAAGCAGCTAAACAGATTGAGGATCTTGCCCAAGAAGGAAAGATTGATGAGGCTTTAGAAGCAGCCAGAAAAATTGTCAAAAATATAAACGACCAATAATATGAATCCAGATTTACAAGCGCAGACAGAGGTAATTGCAAAATCTTATGTTCCCGAAGCTGCTGTTCCTACTTATACAGATCCTAAGGAGATAGAACAAAGAGAGCATGCAAAACAAGTTAGGGCTAAACTTGAGGCTAATCCAGATAACCCTCTTGCCGCTTTGCTTGCTTCCGAAGACATAGGTGATTTATCAGGTATTGATATAGATAGCGAAGTCGAAAGAAGAATCGGGGCTCCAGCTCCTGGAGAAGAAGACCGTAGAGAAAAGGCAAAGAAAGCGGCACATGAAGCACAGATTATTGCCGAAAAAGGCCTGGACGGGATCGAAGCAAGCAGACAAGGCGAAATTATAAATGAGTATATTGCCAAAGTAATAGATGTTAGGGGAGATGCGTTTAGAAATCTTTCTTTAGCGCAAAAACAAGCTATTGCACGGTCTGAATTAAGCAGGCAGGAAGTAAGAGAAAAGGTTGCAGAATTACTTAAAAGCGGCTTAAGCCCTACTGCTGAAGTTGGATCAGAAGATGACAGAAGTCTTGCTATAAAAATGCAAGAGAAAGGACAAAAACAATCCGAAGCCAATGGCCTCAGTCAAGAGTTTGATAGAAGGATTGATGAACGCGAGAGATTAATCCAAGAGCTAGCAGATTACCAGCCAGAAGATGCTACAACAGGCGCAGCGGAAGGTGAAAAATATAGGCTCATGCAGCAAGCTAAAGCAAGAATCAATGCCGGTAGAGCAGCAGAATTAACACGTGAGTTAGTTGTTTTGTTTGGAAGAGATCGAGAAAGACTTACAGCAGAAAAGGTAAGCGTTAGACAAAGAGCAAAAGATGGTGAAATACTGGTAGATGAAACAGAATTAAAGTTAGATGAACTTGCGCGACTTGAAGAAGCCCAAAGAGAATATGATCAAAGAAGAGCACGAAGAGAAAGTCTTCCACAAGAAATTCAAAGGTTAACCGCTGAGATGCAAGCCCTAAACACAAGAATGCAAGCCATAACGCTTGAAACTGCTATCCTTGATTTAGACATTAATCCACTTGCCCAAAAAAAGAAAGCTCGAGAGCAAACAACACTTCTTGGCATTAGCAGAATTGTAACCCAAGCTGCAAATATCGTCTTGAATGCTGACGTTAGGAAAAGGGATGAGATTTACCGTGGAATATTAACTGAAAAAGCAAGGGAAACAGAAGATAAGGATAATGCAACACTTTATGATGCACTTGGTTCAAGATGGGAGGTAATGGCAACTATTGACGGTCAGAAAACTCTAGTTACCAATACGCTCATGCTTAACTCAAATTGGAAATTTGCAATTGCCAGTGGAGGAGATGTATCAACCCAAGTTGAGATATTGTTAACAGATCAAATTAGAAAAGCAATTAAATCAAATACCCCTGCCGCGGAAAGGACAAGAATACTTGATGATGCGGCTAGAATACGCGACCGACTTAAGACAGATCCTGTTTTTGCAGAAAAAGCAACATCAGACTATTTAACCCACTTAATATCCAGACGCCTTGCTACCGGCGAGCCAATTTCAATCGCAGAACAAACCATTCTTGAAAAATATGGATGGACTGAACATATTGCTCAAGCTGTTGAGCAAAGAGTACATGATGATGAGACATTAAAGACACGAATAGAACGAATTATTGGGGCTACTGGGGTAGAACAAAATAAATTGGAAGTGCTTAGGAAAAAGTATCCTTCTCAATGGGCAACTATTATAGCGCTATTACTTGCAGGAGTTGCTGTGCCAGACATTTCAAGTGGAAAAAGCTGGTTTGACAGGCTAACGAGAAGATAATGCGGAGAGGGCGGGATTTGAACCCGCGATATCCTTGCGGATATACCTGCTCTCCAAGCAAGCGCACTAGGCCTCTATGCGACCTCTCCAGATTTAGGTATTATATCAATTCCCTAGCCTCTTTCCAAACCTTTTTGTCTGACGGATAGCTTAATCTTTTTCCAACTTCATCAATTGGAAGCCACTCGACATTTTCCATTTCCCAGTCGTGATCATTTATGTCTCCGGAAACATACTCCATTAAGAAATAATAAACTGTTTTTTTTATGGTTTTTCTCTCCCATTTATAAAAATACGTAATTGGTTTTAACTGTTTTAATATTTTTCCCTCTACCCCAACTTCTTCTTTAACTTCTCTTAATGCAGTTTCTTTTCTCCCTTCGTTTTCTACATGGTCTCCAATTCTTCCCTTGGGAAAGACCCAGCCGTGGTGACCGGAATGCTGAGAAACAAGAATATAAGCTTTTCCTTTTTCTTTTTTAAAAACTATTCCTCCTGCTGAAAATTCAAGTATCATAGCGGAGGGTGCAGGATTCGAACCTGCGTAGGGATTGCTCCCTCGTGTTTTCGAAACACGTACAATTGCCACTATGCGAACCCTCCATTTGGCGTGCCCGAAAGGAATCGAACCTTCAACCGCCTGGACCGCAACCAGGTGTTCTATCCGTTGAACTACGGGCACTTATAGGTCTATTTTACTTCAATTTGCTTGTTTTCACAAACTTGACAGATACTTTAAAATGCTCCAAACTATATTTAGATGAAAGCTGTCCGCAGTATTTTACTTACCATTGTATTCATATTTATCTTTTTGGTGTTTAAGACTCCTGTTTTTGCACAAGGAGATATTCCTAAAGCTTCTACTACAAATTATGAAACAAGAGATTTAAATGTCTGGTCGCAAAATGTTGTTTTTGAGGTAATGTCTGCATTTTCTTGTCAGTTAGCAGGAGTTAATTTTAGCCACAGAGAACAAAAATGTCTTGGTTTTGACCCAAAAACCAGAAAGCTTGGGTTTGTAGATAACGGGGGAGGAGTCTTGGGGATAGTTACTGGAGGAATTGCAATGCTTTATACAACTCCAGCTAGTAGCGGTCAATACGTATCGTATCTTTCCCAAAACTTTGGAATAACAAAACCCTCATACGCACAAAGTCAAGGAATTGGATTTGAATCCCTAGGTCCTATCGTGGGAATCTGGGCAGTATTTAGGGATCTTTCATATCTTTTATTTATTTTTGTTTTCATTATTGTTGGCGTTGCAATTATGCTTAGAGCAAGAATAGATCCAAGAACCGTCATGACAATTCAAAATCAAATACCAAAACTCATTATCGGCATAATTATGGTTACCCTTTCCTTTGCAATTGCAGGAGTATTGATAGATTTAATGTGGGCTTCAACCTATGTTGTGGTAAGAATTATGGCTAGTGCAGATCAAAAAATTAGTATTGAGAAAACAGAGCAACAACTAAATAACCATACTCTAGGTTTTTTTGATCAAGCAGTCTCATATGGAGATCAAAATGAAGGACAGGGGGAGGGAGGATTATTTAATCTTGCTCAAAAAGGCGCTGGCAGCATACAAGAAACTATCAATTCTTCATTTGGACAAGCCTCTCCGCCAAACGAAGAAAAACCTGAGGATACTTGCAATACCAATAGTCCAATAGATATTTTATGCCATACAATTGGCTTTGGGAGAGACGTTGTTTTGAATGTTGGGAATGCAGCCCTAAAATTTGTTCAACTTCGTTGGGGAGAACTTGCATCAGACGCTGTTGGGGGTGTTTTAAGTGGAATATTAGGCTTTCTGGTTAGCTGGTTAATCGGAGGAATTGCATTTTTCATAATAATAATTCTTCTTTTATGGAACCTTTTTAAACTCTGGCTTACTCTTTTAAAAAGTTATATATCAATACTTATTGATATAATCTTTGCTCCTTTTTGGATTATTGGAGGAGTTATTCCAGGAGCATCCTCCCTTGGTTTTACAGGTTGGTTAAAAGATTTACTTGGAAATTTAGCTGTATTCCCTGCAACCGTAGGACTTTTCTTGCTTGCAAAATTATTTGTAGATATTTCAGATAAAGCAAGGATTGAGAATCAGGGATTTTTTGTGCCTCCGCTTATTGGAAACTTCGCAGGCGGAATATATACTCTAGGACCGCTAATCGCACTTGGATTTGTACTCGCTGCCCCTCATGTTGCAGAAGGAGTAAAGAAATCCTTTAAAGAGAAATTCAGTATTGATCTGTCAGGCGCTGGAGAGAGCATAAAGGCTGCCCAAGGAATGGGTCTTTCCTTCTTGGGTACAGTTAGAAACAGATTCTATAAGGTATATGTGACTCAGGCTGGCGAGAAATATGCACGAGGACTTTTAGCTAAACCATCTCAGGCTGCAGTAAAATCTATAGCTCGTACATTTTGGGGTAGTAGTTTAGGAAGAAACCCAATACTTAGAAAAGTGGCGCTTACATTATCCGAGAAAGGAGATAAGGAACAGCCACGACAAAGAGAAAGATTGGAGGGTCTTTTTAATGAGTTAGGTGCAAAGCGTGCTGGGCCACAGGTGACACCTTCTGTGCCGCCACCTCGACCATTCCCTAATCAAACGGAACCTTCTCCTGGGCCCACGCCAGAAGGAGAAACAGGCGGCACACAAGCTAGTGGCGGACCCACAGGGGGTACTGCAGCCGGAGGACCAGGGGGCGGAGCAAGCGCTGTAGATTTAGCAGGAACAGAGCAAAGACTTACAAATGAGGTACGAAGAGAAAGACTAGAAAGAGCAAAACAATCTGCGCGTTTTATTCCACCGAAACGGGGTAAATAAATTTGGGAGTTAGACCAAGGATTGTTGTTTTATCATTGCCTGTATCATTTGCCAAAAACCTTCTAGGTTACCAACGCTTAGGGCTTGCATAAACTCTTGGCCAAACATTTTAGCAGTATCTGTATCAGTATTTTCTCTAATAACTGGTTGTTCATCTTCGTTTAATAGGCCGCTATTTTCCAAAACTGAATATACCTGTTGTACTTGATCAAAGTTCCATCTCTCTAAAGTGCTGTCAATTGCCCTATGACTCCATATATCTTTGGCAATCATATAGGTAAATACTCCTGTCCAAATACAAATTTTTAGCTGGTCTTTCTGTGCATCTGTAAGAACGTCGTGATAATCTGCAAGTTTAAAAACGTTTATATCCTTTAGTTGTATCGTTGATCCTTCAAAGGCTCTTTTTATTCTTTCATCTTTTTCGTTCCTTGTCTTTGACCAAACTTCCATTTGAATAAAAGCAAGTACTTCATCTCCAAACATGGATTCAAGAATTGATTGTTCCTTTATTTGCAGGTCTCCGCCTTCTTTATCTTTCCACCATGTTCTTATTGTTTTGGTATAATCCGTACCTTTCCAGGTAGAGAGAGCGTAGGTTATGTTTTTCCTTCTTCTATCTTTTATTTTATTCAAGAGCTCTGTATCTATAATTGGCATTCCAGTAGAAGTGTATCCTTTGAATAATTTCAAAAGGTCCATGTCTCTGCCTTCAATTATGTCCTCGTACCACTCAGTACTTTGCTCTATAATGTTAGCCTGAAATTGCTTCATTGTGTCATAGCCAAACTCAATTTTATTTACATCTCTTTCAACTATTCTAGATTTATTTTCTCCCACCTCAACTTCATTTCCATTTTCATCGTAAAAAGTTGGCACTCCTTCATTATCAAGGGAATAACTGAAAACTTTGCCTTTCAGACTTTCTACCTCATTTCCATCTCTATCTCTAAAAATGATATCAAGCTTAATGGGACGAAGATTTTTCTCATGGGGATTTACGTCTTTTATAACCTCCTCGCCATTTTCGCCTCTTGTAACTATTTGGAATTTAACTTTTTTCTTTTCGTCTATTACAAATCTGTTTATGCCCGAAAGCCCCATACCTTCTAGTTCTTTCTGGGAGACAATTCCCCCGTTATAATCGACAAATACATAGTTGCCTTGCTCGTCTTTTTGATAATTTCTTTCAAAATCAATATCTTTTTTAATTGGATTGTGCTCTAAATCAATTCTTCCGCCTCTTCCTCCCTGCATAAGCTCATAAATTGCTCTTCCATGAGTATCCCTAACCGCCTCGACAAAGGTCAGCGTTACTCTCTTTAGACCCGGGCCGCTTTTATGATCTGGGTGAGCCATAGTATACTTACTTCCATATTTTGCCCTTCTTCTTTCCGATATTTGCCTTTGTCTGTACGGCTCTAAATTGGTTTGTTTTGTCCATTGATCAAATCCCACAGAGTCAGTATCATTTCTTGCAGCGACACCGGTGAATCTACACAGCGAAAATGCCCAAGCTTCGGCAAGCTTTGCTTCGTGGTAAGATAAACCTTTTGTTTGCATTAGGGATTGCACCACTCTTTCTCGAACTTCCTTTATTTGACTTTGTTCTTTAGAAGGACCGTGAAAAATGTTCATGTATGCCATGTATGCTGCTTTCTGTTCCTGCGTTAAATCTTTAACATTACCGTTTTCATCAAACCATTCCTCGCTATATCCAACTCCCTCACCTTTGAGTTTGTTATTTTTCTTAACACCCTTATCTTCATCGTACTGCTCATATTCTTTTTGAAAAAATACAGAATCCGGTCCAAGCAGTTGTGAAACAGAATCAAAATCCCAGATGTACCAATATGCGCTCCAGGCTGTCCTAACTGCATCTCCCATCATAAAATTATTATCTAATTTTTCTTTAATCTTTCCCCCTTTTAAATCTTTTTCTCCCAAGGCTACTTTAGACATTGAAGGCATGCTTAAAATTCTTTCCAAGTAATCATCTTTTGTGATCGGGTTTGTTCTAAGTATTCCCTGCATAGCCTGGGTCATCCCTTTGATACCTGCCATATTGTCCCTGTACACAAAATCACCGTTTCTCATTAACTGGAAAATATATACCTCATACAAAAGCGCATCCCTAAGCTTACTATAATCGTCATTTGTCTGACTGCCCACTACTGGCATCTCTATATACTTTTTAGCTCTATGATCATATTTACGAGTCCACTGAGTTCTTTTTTGCTTAAAAAAGCTTGGCGTAAATACCATCTCTAAAAAGTTTATGGTTCTAAATTGAGTTTTTACTCCCATTTCGTCAGCCGAGAAGAAATTGGTTTCACTCGTTGAATTAAAGTCGTGAACCCTCCACATTTTTTGCCTTACCCATTCATAAAAATGGGCAAGGTGTGCTCTTTCTTCCAGTCTAATTGTGCCGTCGTGTTGCTTTACAGGCTCCAGGTATATAAGGTCTTTAGTCCCACCAGCTGCAAATTCCCCTTCTTCTCTTGCGCGTGCAAGCTTAACCAAGTCTTCCAAATTTTTGGGCATGTCTTCTCCTTTTTCCTCAAGCTCCATATAGTACCCTCTCATATACGGCGCCCACTCTCTTACAATATCCTTTAATTCTTGTACGCGCTTTTTCTTTTGATCAGTACTCATGCTTTCTTCGCCCTCATGCTTTTTGAGTTTTCCCATTTTGACTTTAAAGTCTAAAAGCTCCATTTCTGTTTCGTTTATGAGATTTCCTATTAACTCAACATCTTTAATAAATTTATCTACAGCTTCCCTAATAGTTTCATAGTCGTCTTCTTTCTCTACAAGCTCTATATGCAAATTCATATCAGCTCTTGATTCATTTATTCTCCCTATTCCTTTTAATAGGCTCTGCCTAACAGAGTCCATTCCTTCTGCCATGATTCCTGCAGCTGTTAAGGGCCTAAGATCTATTGTTTTTTCCTCCTCTTGTCCTGTATCCTCATTTATGTATTTATAGGTATACGAATCTGGAACATCTCTGGTCATTTGACCAAGTCCTGATTCCATAAATTCCCTTTTGCCTGCTCCTAACGCCTCCAGTAATTCCTGAAAGTTTCTATTGAGAGTTTCTACCAATACCTTAGTATCTGGAGTAACTTGTACTTCCTCTTCTTGTTGTTGAACTTCTTCGGCTAGGAGTATTTTGTCATCCAACATTTGCATTAAACGAGAAATATTGTCTTTATTTCCCTCGATTTCTTCTGGGGTTACGCCCATAGCCAGTAAGTGCTCTTTAAATAATCCCTCCAACTTAGGAGGCACAGTGCTCTGGGCCATTGTTAGGCGCCATTCCCTTGCTTTCTCTAATGGCGATCTTTCTGTACGCGGTCTTTCTTCGGGTTGTTCCTGAGCGTCTCTCTGCTCTTCGTTTGTGTCTTCCATAAATATATCTCCTGTTTTTAGTGTAGGATTAACAGGCTCTATTGTCAATTCAGATTGATTCTCTATAGGTATATATTCTCTCTCGCTCATAATAGCCGCAGTTTAAGAGAAAAAGGGGAAAACAGCTTGATATTTGGGTTATAAAAAAATTACAATATTGTTATATGGATTTAGAAAACTTTGAATCTTTATATCCAGAAGATACAAGACTTTCTGAGATTGAAAAAATACTAGGATTTGTAAAAGAAGGCAATTCCTGTCAATTGGTTTCAATTCCTGGTGTTGGTAGATCAACTCTTCTTAGAATTTTGGCATATAACAGAAAAGTAAGGCAAAAACACCTGGGAGAAAATCTAAAAAGCTTTCATTTTGTCTATTTAAACTTTTCAGAAATTAGAAAAAAACCACTTAGCGAGGCAATCAAATTTATATTCTTGGGACTTTTAGACTCTTTAAAGGAGAGAAAAATGCTTAAAGAATATGACGAGGTCAATAAAATATTTAGAGAAAGTATACAAGTGAAAGACGAGCTTGTAATTTTCTCAGGTCTTAAGAAAACAATTGATTTTTTGGCTTTAGAAAAAAACTTAACTATTGTTTTTCTTTTTGACAGATTTGAAGAATATATTTCAGTTTTAGACAGTGATTTTTTTGCAAATTTAAGAATTCTTCGAAATAGAGCAAAATATAAATTCTCGGTTATATTTTCTCTTAATAGACCCTTAGAAGAAACATTGGAGGCAACTTTAATGTCTGATTTTTATGAATTTGTTGCAGGGAAAATAGTTTATCTTTCTCTTTTTGATAAACCCGGCGTTGATTTTAGAATTTCCTACCTTGAAAAAATAACAGGCAAGAAAATTGAAAAAAACCTACTTGATGATATTTTTGAATTAACAGCAGGACACAGTAATTTAATAAAATCCTGCGTTGAAAACATTCTGTCTTTAAATCAAAAATTTGAGAACAAACTAGAACTTAGGCACTTTTTATTAGAACAAAAAGCAGTTAGAAGCGCTTTGTTCGGTATTTGGAACCATTTAACTCCTTCTGAACAAGTAGCTTTATCCCAAAACAACCTTGAGGATCTTGAACATTTGAAAAATGTTGGACTTATAAAAGATGGTGTCATAACAATTTCTCTTTTTAGTGATTATGTAAAAGAAAAATCTTCTTTACTAAATCAAAATCAAAAAATACAAATAAATGAAATGGGGGAAATTGTAAAAGGAGATATTAATTTTTCAGATAGGTTAACAGCTTTGGAATTTAAGCTATTAAAGTTTTTGCTTGAAAATAAAGATAGGGTGATAGAAAAAGAAGAAATAATAAATACTGTTTGGGGAGATCAAAAAACTGTTTTAGGAGTTACAGATCAAGCTTTAGATCAATTAATCTTTAGGCTTAGAAAAAAGATTGAAGATAACCCAAATCAACCTCAATATATACAAACCATAAAAGGAAGAGGATTTAAGTTTATAAACTAAGCTTTACTTGCAATTTATTCAATTTTTAAGTTAGGATAAAAGTGTGATAAAAAAAATCTTTATTGCGATCTATCTCTTTTTTTTACTATCAATATTAGGAACATTCTTATTTAAAACACCCATATATGCAGCAAATGAATTTGGCACTTGTTCATTGATTAATAAGCCTACAAGGCTCGATTACGCCTCTAATTTATTCCCAAAGGATATAACCATTGACACCAATGGAAAAGCAGTGCCGGGCGGAGAATATAATATTTTACTTCTTAAACCAGATAGATACTATCGTGGAATCCCAATACCAATTAAACTTAAAGACCTTAGCGGAAAATTACGTGTATTCAATGCTGATCCAGATACTAAAATCGTCATCCCTTTTTACTTTGACAGGGAAGGAAAAACTTATAGCGAGGAAAGCGTCAACTCTGCGCCAAAAACAGGTCTTGGGGGAGGTTCTTTTTATATTGGCGTTACAGATGCAGGAAATAGTACAAATAAATGTCAGGCAATTCCTGATTCTACAGGGGCAATGGAGATTGAGGTTTCTTTTACCCCGCTACCCGAAAATCCTCCATCTACTAACAGTTGCCCCCTTTGTCCTGATGGGTATGCTTGGAATTATCAGTACAACATGTGCCAAAAAGATACTGACTATAAACACTCTATTGAAAGGGTTAACTGCTCATCTCAAGGTAGCCGCTGTGTTGCAGGAGAAGGATATTGTGAAAACCCTGGCACATCAGAAATATGCAAAGAGCGTTTGGCAGTAAATTCAAGTTGTAACCCAGAATTAAAAGATCCTGGCGATTGCAAAGATGGATTAATATGTCAAACGCAATCGGATGGATCTGGCAAATGCTATAGACCACTGACTGGCACTGGCACGACTTGCTATAAATGTAGATCTAGTAGCGAGTGGGATGGAACTAAATGCGTTGGCCCTTTAGCTACAGATCCTAAAGCATGTATAGAACCCGAGACAAGAGAATATTGCGCTAGTGGATTTAGCTGCAGTCAAGGAAGAGGATGTATAACTAATCCACAAGATGGGGATGAGGTAGAAAAACCACAGCCCCTAAAAACACCTTGCGAGAAAAGCCTTACTGGAGTTGTAACCGGTCAGTGTTATGGAGTTTTTAGCGGGCTTGGAATAAGGCTTCCTACAAATCCCCTTTTACTCATTCCTCAAATTCTTGAAGTAATACTAGGTTTTGCCGGAGCAATTGTAATAATTTTAATAATAAGATCTGGATATAAATTAATGTTTTCCCAAGGAAACCCAGAAAAAGTTCAAGAAGCAAGAGATGAGCTAACCTCTGCCATTGTCGGACTCTTATTTATAATTTTTTCTTTTGTGCTTTTACAATTTATAGTAAATGATTTTCTCAAGCTTGAAACCTTAACTAGCGGAAAAACAATACTTGAGGGGAAATAGATCGATATGAATTTATTAAGCTTAAAACTTCCAGAGGGAAATGTGGTTCCGCCAGCTGGAAGCGGAATACCAACAGGAGGACAAGGAAAATTAATTGATATCTTGCAGGCTTTTATTTATCTTTTCTTTATTTTTGCCATCATCTTTGCCCTTTTGGTTTTAATCTATTCTGGCT
>CAZUZF010000024.1:0-14458 GCA_964624955.1 uncultured Gammaproteobacteria bacterium | reverse complement strand
AAAAGACTTTAGCTGGCACGGAAAGCCCCCAAACAGTGAGGAAGCAAAAAAAGCATTGGACGAGTTAAGAACTTTGCAGGGAAGAATACAAAGCGAAAGTTAGTATGTTAAATCCAAAATTATTTCTAAATCAAAAGATGTTTGATACCAAGACGGAAGAAAAAGCAGTAAGAGACGGGTTTGGAGATGCTCTTGTAAGCTTAGGAGAGAAAAACAAAGATGTAGTTGTATTAACAGCAGATCTTTCCGAAAGCACAAGAGCCGAAGGCTTTCAAAGAAAGTTTCCTGATAGATTTTTTGAGGTAGGAGTTGCTGAGCAAAACATGGCGGCAATTGCTGCGGGACTTGCAATTTCTGGCAAAATTCCTTTTATTTGCTCGTATGCAGTATTTTCTCCCGGGAAAAATCTTGAAACTGTTAGAACAACCATTGCGTATAACAGCGCAAATGTAAAAATTGCGGGGCACCACAGCGGCATTGCAACAGGAGCAGACGGCGCAACCCATCAGGCAACTGAAGATATCGCTATTACAAGAAGTCTTCCCGGTGTTACTGTTTTTGTTCCCTGCGATTACTGGGAAGCTAAAAAGGTAACTTTAGAAGCTGCAAATACCAACGGTCCTGTCTATCTTAGATTTACCAGAGACAAAACACCTGTTATAACTACCCAAAAAACTCCATTTAGTAAACATCTTGTTGAAGGCTTTTGGGTAAGTGAAAATCCCAAAGCAACAGTCTTTGCAACCGGCTATCTGCTTTACTATGCCCTTTTGGCCGCCAAAGCACTGGAGCAAAAAGGGATAGAAACAATCGTTGCAAACGTTGCAACCATAAAACCAAGCGATGATAAAACAATAGTTGAATTGGCAAGGCAAACCGGGCACGTAGTAACGGTTGAAGATCATCAAGTCATGGGAGGAATGGGGTCAATGATAGCAGAAGTTTTGGCTAAAGACTTCCCAGTGCCCATGGAATTTGTAGGGCTTAATGATACTTTTGGCGAAAGCGGAAAACCCACCGAGTTACTTAGGAAATATAAAATGGATGAAACCGCAATAATTGAGAAGGTAGAAAAAGTGCTTACAAGATAGATTACTTTTTTGCAAAGATTTGATAAAACCTGTAAAAATTAGAAGAAACACTATCTATAACCTCTGCTTTGCCTATTCTGCCTTTATAAAATTTCTCGATTGCGTCCCAAAAAACAGTTCTGCCTACTGCAAAACCGATAACCCCCTCAATCCCTGACCCAATTTTTAGCCACTCTTCAACTTTTTCTTCCCCAGCTCCTCTTCCCAAAATAACCAACCCTACTTTTTCTCTTGTTTCTGCCTTAATAGCTTTTAAAATAAGTTCGTAATCCTTGTCTTCTTCAAATCCTTCAAGTTTCCAAACATCAGGCTCAATGCCAAAGTCTTGAAATTCATTAATAACCTCAACTGAAAGCTTGGGTCTTAATTTTCTATCGTATTCTTCCCTGCCACTTACATCTAATAGCTGCTCTGCTTTGGGAAGAATCAAGACCTCAAGCAGAAATTTAAGACCTTCTGAATGCGTAAAATCGCTTAGTATTTTTAGATTTTTCTTTTGAGATAATTTAACATCGCCATCGTCTTTTGGATTATATCTGACCAAAGCTTTTGTAAAAGTTGGATGGATACTTAAGATATGATCTTCAAAACTATCGGGATATTGGAACTTAAACTGGTTTTCGCCACTTTTTTCTGTGGTAAGGATGGTTAAAAAGCCGTTTATTTTTGCGTCAATTAAGACTTCCTGGCCAAATTCCTCGTCGCATAAAATTGCACCAGCGTCTTTGGGAACACCCAAATACAAAGCTTTTTTAAAACCTTTATAAATTAGCATTTTAAATTCCCTTATTTGATGCTTTTGGATATTATCTAAATCGTTAATTGAAGCTAAATTAAAAAGGGATGCGAAAGTGGCACGATGATCAAACGGCAAAATATAAAGAGGCTTATCATAACCTAAAATTTGCATACTCTTTATGAATAAATTAATTTGCTGCAACCATTTTTGCAACCAGAAGAACAGAAACCAATAAGACAAAAACTAGAAATAAGATAAACGTTAATGAGTTATATTCTACAAAAGCTCTGCTTTTTGTTCTTCTTGCAGCTTTTCTAGCTCTTTTTTTCGCCATACATTTTCACCTCCCAAACTATTATGCTCATACATTAATATCTTTTGTCAATTGTTTTGGTCATGCAATTTTAATGCTTGACAGCAAGGTATTTATTAATGTAACCTATAGAGTGTGGTTGGTATTCTTAAAAACATTATTTTTGGAAATTCAAGCGCAAAGTTAATTAGGCGCTCGTCCAACCGCCTCGCAACCTCACAAACCTTCCAAAACGACCCCAACCACCAAAGAGAACTACTCAGAAGAAAAGCCCAAATCGCCCACAACCAAAAAACAAACTAAAAAAGATTATTTATCCTCTACTTTATATCCAAGTTTAATAATTTTATCTCGCAGTTTATCCGCCTGATCATATTTTTTTTGCCTTCTAAGTTCTTCTCTTTCCTCAAGCATTTTTTTAATATTTAACGGCATCTGTTTTTCATAAACTTTAATAAGTAATTTTGCATCTTTTAGAGAAAGGCCTAAAATCTGATCAAATTCAAATAATGTCTTTGCTTTGGCCCAAGAAGGATAATTAGAATTAACCACTTCCCAGACAATAGATAGGGCTTTTGGCATATTTAAATCGTCATTTATTGCCTCCAAAAACCTTTGTTCATATTCCGCGCATCCTATTTTAGGCGCCTCATACATTGCTATTTGACCCCAAAGCTTTTCTAAAGCGTTTTGGGCAGCAGTTAAAGCTAGCCAGCTAAAATTCATTTCCTGCCTGTAGTGGGTTTGTAGGTAAAGATAGCGAAGGGAAAGAGGGTGGAATTTTTTTTCTTCTAAATCTGAAAGAGTATAAAAATTATTTAAGCTTTTGCTCATTTTTTTACCATCTACCAAAATATGCGCACCGTGAACCCAGTATTTTACAAATGGACTAAGTCCGCTATATCCTTCTGATTGGGCAATTTCATTTTCATGATGAGGAAAGATAAGGTCAACTCCGCCTGCGTGGATATCCAAAGTACTACCTAAAATTGTCTGGCTCATTACTGAACATTCTATATGCCAGCCTGGCCTTCCCCTTCCAAAAGGAGAATCAAAACCCACTTCATTTTCCGAAACAGCTTTCCAGAGGGAAAAATCTTGGACGTCATCTTTTGTATATTCATCTGATAAGGTTCTTGTGCCTGTTTTAAGCTTTTGCTTTTCAACTTTTGAGAGCTTTCCGTAATTTTTAAATTTAGAGATGTCAAAGTAAACAGAGCCATCCTTTTCAATATATGCCAAACCCCTTTGTATTAAAACCTTAATATGTTCAATCATCTTGTCAATATATTCAGTTGCTTTTGGTTGGCTTTTAAGATTTTTGGGGTCAATATTTAGCTTTCTTGTGTCTTGTAAAAAATAGTTTGTATATTCTTTGGCTATTTCCGAAATTGAAGTTTGTCTTTGCATTGCTCTTTTAATAATCTTATCGTCAATATCGGTAATGTTTTGTACTGCCTCGAGCTTAAAATGATTAAACCTTAAAACCCTAAATAAAATATCGGAAAAAACAAAGGTGCGAAGATTTCCAATATGCATATGGTCATAAACTGTTGGACCGCAAGTATACATAGTAACTTTAGGAGGATTTTGGGGTACAAATTCCTCAAGTCTTTTAGTCATTGTGTTATAAAGTTTTAACATAAAATTTCTAGCCCGCAATTGCTCCCTTTATTTCAACGTGTTTTTGAGCTCTTTGGACTGCGATATCCTGGTCTTTTTTGGCTTGTTTTTCCAGATCTTGCTGTAAATCCTGTTGTTTTTGCCTCAAAACCGCCTCGGCCGGTCTTTCTTGCTCTTGTTGTGTGCTTTTTTGCTCATAGGCAAAAAGGGGGTTGTAATAAACTTCTTCATGTAAAGCTTGGTGCTTGGATTTTTGTCCCTGCAACTCCTGTCTTATTTTTGTAAGTTTTTGCTCGTCTGATTCTCCCGGCTGTGGTGGCAACGGTAAGTCCTCGCTTGGAGCATAAAAGTCTTTAACTGCTTCCCTGGTATGCTCTTGTGCCTGAAGTTGTTCCGGGGGTATTAACTCGCTTGGTTGTTGTGAATTAGCGGGGTTAACTAATGTTTTTGGTTTTTTCTCGTCCCCTAAAACCTGCGCTTTTACAATGTTTGCGCTGTCACCTACCGCGTTTGTAACAGTAGTTTGCCCCTTTTCTAAAAGTTCTCCAATCTGACTATTTTTATCCATATCAATACTTGCTTCTTCCCTCCATAGCTTTTTGCAGTGTTATATCATCAGCATACTCTAAATCCGCTCCAACTGGAAGACCCCTTCCTATTCTTGTAACTTTAATCTGTGTGTTTTGGATTTTAATTTGTTTTGCAATATACATGGCTGTTGCCTCCCCTTCCATTGTCGGATTCGTTGCCAAAATTACCTCTTCAATGTTTTTTCCTTTTAATCTTTGCAAAAGTGAACTTATAAATATTTCGTCAGGGCCTATGTTGTTTAAAGGGTCAATTTTACCATGTAGAACGTGGTACAGACCCTTAAATCTTCCGTTTTTTTCCAAAGCCAAAACGTCCAAAGGCTCTTCTACTACGCAAATTGTTGTTTTGTCCCTATTCGTATCAGAACAAATACTGCATGGACTGATGCTATCAATCATATTGCAAATTGAGCAGATGATAGTATCTTTTTTTAAACTTGAAAGGTTTTGGGAAAAACTGTCAAGTTCTTCCTGAGGAACGTGTAGAAGATAGAAGGTAAGCCTTTGAGCTGTTTTTGGTCCAATACCGGGAAGCTTCTCAAATGATTCAATTAATTTTTGGATTGTCTTTGGGATTTGCATTTTATTTATTTAAATTTATCTTTTTAAAACCCCGGATATGAGATTTGCAACGGAAATGATTTCAAGCTTTGGAAACCTTTTTTTATCGTCAATATCTATTGTATCTGTTACAAATACCTTTTTAATTTTTGATTTTTGTAAAACTGCGTTTGCATCCTTTGCAAAAACCGCGTGTGTGATAAAAGAATAGACTTTTGTAGCACCATTTTCTATTAGAAGGTCGCAAGCCTTTACTAAGGTTTGGCCGGTTGATAATATGTCATCGACAATTACGGCAATTTTGCCGTTTACTTTTCCATTTAAAGAAAGCATTGTTATTGTGGCTTTGTTTAGATCCCTCTCTTTTTCAATTGTCGCAAAAGGGCAGTTTCCCAATATTTCACTTAGTTTTTTAATCCTTCGTATCCCTCCCATATCAGGAGAGATAAGAACAGAGTTTTCGAAAACTTTAATTTTTTTTGCAAAAAGATCTAAGGCGGAAAGGTGAACAACCGGTACTTTAAAAAACTCTGGGATTTTAATTGAATGAAGGTCCAATGAAATAATTTTATTTATTCCAATGCTTTCTAAAATCTTAATTATTACCTGTAAGGAAACATCTTCTCCTTCCCTAAAAACATGGTCTTGTCTGCTGTAACCTAGATACGGGGCGATAAGCGTAATAGACTTTGCGCCAGACCTTCTAAGAGCATCAATTATAAAGAAAAGTTCCATGTAGTTTGTATCTGTTGGAATCCCAGTTGAAGCAATTACTACACAATCCTCCCCAACAACCCTATCGTTTAACTTTATCCTTTTTTCTCCGTCGGGAAAAACAAAAACTTCCATAGGAGAAAGCTTGACATTTAAGTTATTTGAAATTTTTAAAGCAAGTTTTCTGCTGGAACTCCCTGCAAAAATTTTCATATATATATTTAGTGACTTTATATTATTTTTATTGACCCAAAAGTCCTCCAAGACCTCCCTGCATGCTTGCCAATTTTCTTGCGGCAACTTCTTGGGATTTTTTAATTGCTTCGTTAACCGCTTCTTTGACGTCATCATCAGACCTTTCGTTTGTTCTAATCTCCTGTATTCTTTGGTCGCCAGTTATTGTTATTTCTACTCCGTTTTTTTCAATGTTTAGAATTTCTGCTTGTAGTTCTTTTTGTATTTTCATTGCCTGGTCTCTCATTTTTTTAAGTTCACCTAGTTGTCCAAATGGATTTATCATAAAAAGTTCACCCCCTTAAAGTTATATGTATTTTCATTGGTTTTTGCAATAGTTTATTTGCTACAGTTTTTAAAATATCAATCGATTTTTGTTCTTCTAACTTTTCTTTATGAAACTTGGAAATGGCAAAAATCTCTAAAGACTCTTTCCCGTTTTCTATCTCACAACTTCTTAAAACCCCTGCTATTAAATGGTTATGATCTTTAACCTCATTTATAAAATTCTGGGAAAAACTACTCAGCTTAGATTTTGCTTTTGTAGTATTAGATGTTGGGGTAGTTATTTCTGTTTTTTCTTCCTCAACTTCCCAAAATCCAGGAGATATTTTGGACCATTTTGCTACTAAAAGCTCAAGAGGAAGACTTGGTATTATGGCGTATTTTGTTTCCTGGTATGCTTTTGAAAGATCTTCTAGAATTTGTCTTATTTGATCAAGAGAAAAATCTTGAACCTTTTCCCCAACTCCCACTTTTCCCAAAAGCATTGAGTGGAATTTATCTATTAGGTTTTCTATAAAAAACTTAAAGTCCATTCCCTGAAGAGATAGCTTTTCTACTGTCTCAAAACCCTTTTTTATGTCTTTCTGTTTTAAGGCATTTATCCACTCTTCTATTGCTGTTTCAATCCCTGTAGTTTTATATTTATCTGCTAATAAATCCTTTGTTATTGTTTTTCTTCCTGCAGTCAAAACCAGTTCTTCCAAAATCTTTGATGAATCCCGAAAGCTTCCGTCTGACAAACGCGAAATTTCAAGCAATACGTCATCTTGTATCTTTATGTTTTCTGCCTTTACTATTCTTTTTAAAGACCTTGAAATTTGACCATCTGTTGCTTTTGTAAAGTCTATTTCAAAACATCTTGAGATAATAGTTTTGGGAAGCTTATGGCTTTCCGTTGTGCAGAGAATAAAGACGGCATGAGCCGGAGGTTCTTCCAAAGTTTTAAGTAAAGCGTTAAAAGCTTCTTGGGTTAACATGTGGACTTCATCGATAATGTAAATCTTTTTAGAAGCTCTTGCAGGAAGTAAATTTATCTTTTCTTTTAAATCCCTTATCTCGTCAATTCCCCTATTTGACGCGCCGTCTATTTCAAAAACATCCATGTTTGTACCATTTGTAATTGACTCACACTGCATGCATTTATTACAAGGCTCGGTTTCTTTTTCAGTTTTAAGGCTTTTTAGGTTTTTATGTTTTTCGCAATTTAATACTTTGGCAATAATTCTTGCGGCTGAAGTTTTGCCCAATCCTTTTGGTCCTGAAAGCAAAAACGCATGGGGGGTTTCTTTTTTACTAAAAGTTGAATATAAACTGTTTCTAACAGCCTCATTATCCAGCTCTCCAATTTTTTGCGGTCTGTAAAGTCTATAAAAAACCATAAATTAATTTAATTGTTTTATTTTTATTGGTGGTTTATTCCAAGTAAGTGCAATAATCCATGTTCTATAAGCTCTCCTACCTTATCATCAACCAGCATTTCATCCCTGCTAGCCTCTTTTATAACCATTGGATATGATAAAATAATATCCCCAAGCATTAGAACTTCTGTCGGATTTTTAATCGCCTCTCCTTCTGTTTGGGAAAATGAAAGTATATTTCTGGTCTTGTCCTCTCCCTTGTATTTTTTAGACAATGCCCTCATTTTTCTATCTCCCACAATTGCGATAGAAACCTCAACAGGTCCTACTATCTGGTTTTTTGACAAAGTATTAAAAACTACCTGTTTAATTTTTTTTCTGTTTATTTTGTATCTTGATTCAACAAAAATAGGAATATTTAGCTTATCCATTTAATTTAAGCGGCAGAAGGCAATCTTCTTGCCCTTCTTTCATCCTGCTCTTTTTGCTTTTTAGCCTGGGAGGGCTTTAGATAAAATTCGCGTCTTTTTGCTTCCTGCAAAATTCCCTCTGAAATAACTTTTCTTGAAAATTTTCTGATTAATGCCTCATCGCTGTCACCAGGCATTTTTTTAACAACTACCATAAAAATAAAAACACCTCCTTTTAGTTTGCGTTAATAATCTTTTGTGCGATTTCCTCTCTTGAATTTTTTATTTCCCCTCTAACTATTGATTGAATAATACCACCTTTATCATTTTCATACCTTGGAATTATATGAACATGTAAATGTGGCACTCCCCTTTTTTCCAAATGGTTAATTCCAATGGTTAAAGAATCAGCATTAAAAGCTTTCTGGACTTTCCTTGCAACCTCTTTTACGCCTGCCATTAATTTTCCAAGCTCTGCCTCATTGTAATCGAAAATACTTTGTCCGTGTTTTCTAAGAATGACCATAACATGTCCCTCAACTGATTGGTTAAGTTCTAAAAAGCTTAAACAATTGTCATTTTCAAAAACGATGTTTGCCGGTGTTTGTCTTTTAACTAATTTACAAAAAATACAGTTTTCCATATTTTTAAATTCTTTTTACAACCTCTATTATATCACTTAAAGAAAGCTTACTTGGCCTCATTTTGGGATTTTTAGGACTTCCGTTTAAAAGCATCTTTTTGGAAACGTGTAAAAACCAGGTTGCGTTTGGATCCATTTTTCTTAGTTTTTCTGCTGTTAAAGTTAGATCTATTCCCTTTTCCCCGTCTTTATCAGGTTTTGTTTTAATCCTCACATACCCTTTTCTTGGATCTCTTCTTATAACAATAATATAACCCATTAGCTGGGCCATTTTAACAACAGTGTCATTAATAGTTTCAATTCCAAGACCCTTACCCCATCTTGTTTTAAACTCAATACCTTTATCCTTAATTTCTTTTTTTGCCCAAATGTTGTTTTCCAGTTCATGCAAAAGGGCATCCAAGCAAAGGGAGATAAATTCAATATAGTATCTGTCGTCATTTGGATGTTGGTATTTAAGTCCGTCTAATATGTCAGTTATGGAAAAGTTTTGATAATTTGCCAGTGGATTTGGTCTAAAAACCTCCTTGAAATGATCTACCTCTACAACATAGTCAACAATTTTTTCCAAAGCCTCAAGCTTCTGAGGATTAAAAGTCCCATCTTTTACATTTTTTTTAACATAATCAAAAGTTAAAGATGCTCCGCAGGTATTCTTATCCGATGTCTGATGATGATCCAAGGGACCCATTCCAGTATCAACCTGCAAAACCTCGTTTCCTCCGATTAGTTCAAGCGGTTCTGTCAGTTTTGTTGCCTGCTCTGGCGTTAAATTTCCAATCCTATCACCTGCAGGTACAAACCTAACCTCCGCAGTATCCCAGCCTGGAAGAAAGCGCAGTATTAGCCAGACAGATGTGATTGCATCCATGTCAGGCGATGTATGGGTAACAATTCTTTTCATTTTATTTACTATTGTACGCTTTTTAGCTTCAAAATGGAAGAGTAAAAACGTTTTTAAACAAAAACACGCTTAATAAGAGGAGATAAATGAACTAGAAAATCATAAGGAATAGTAATCTTAGAAGCGTTTTCTATTGAGTTTTTATCGTCTCTGTTATTGGAAAATATTATTACCTGATCCCCTACTCTTACATCTTTAATATTGCTGATATCTACAACTGTTATATTCATGCTAACTCTTCCTATAATTTGACAATATTTTTTCTTAATACTAACTACCCCGTTATTAGATAATCTTCTATCAATTCCGTCGAAATATCCTATTGGGAGCACTGCAATTTTCATATTCTTTTTTGCAGTAAATGTAAAATCATAACCTAGCGACTGCCCTTTTAAAAGAGCTTTTATTTGGGAAATGTGTGTCATAAGTTTTAATGATGGTTTTAATTTTTTGTTTTTTCCTTCTGGGTCTATTCCGTAAAATGAAAGGCCAGTCCTTGCTATGTTTCCCAAATTTTTACCATATCTTTTATGATTTAAAAGCGCAGAAGAATTTCCAAGGTGTACCCATTTTGGATTTATATCAAACTCTTCTAAGATTTTTCTTGCTTTATTGAAATTCTCAACCTGTTTTCTGGTTAAGGGATGCCTATAATCCTCTGACTTAGCCAAATGCGACATCAATCCTTCTATTTCAAGTTTTGTTTTTAATGTAATATATTTTAATAGGTTTGGTAGCTCATCTAAATCAACTCCTTCTCTGTGCATACCTGTATCAACAAAAATATGAATCTTTGCATGGCTTTGATATTTATTTAAAGCATCTATTCTCTCTTTATCATATACAACAAAAGAAAAGGGAAGTTTTTTGGTATTTAAGCTTACGGGATCAATATATCCCATTATCAAAATTTTGGTTTTAACATTTCTTTTTAATAGTTCATATGCTTCAAATAGACTGTCAACACATAAAAAGGGAGCATTAAGAGTGTCAATTTTTTTGGCTAACTCGTTAATTCCATGACCATAAGCATTGCTTTTTAAAACAGGAGCAACCTTAATATTTTTATTTAACAAAGACAGGTATTTATAATTGTTTCTCAGAGTAAAAAAAGAAACCTCTATCCGATTTAAAGCTTGATAGTTTCTTTTAAGGATATTAAAAGCATTAAACATTTCCAAAATTATACATTACCTTTTGACAAAAAATGATTTTATGGTAGAGTATTATACACCAATGAAGGTTTTAATCATTACAGGCGGCGATTCCTCTGAAAGACCAGTCTCTTTAAAATCCGCAAGAAATGTTAAAAAAGCTTTAATTGAAAATGGACATAAAGTTAAACTTTACGATTTAAGAAACGGATATTCCACTATTAAAGCCGTTTCCAAAGATTTTGATGTCCTCTTCCCTGTTTTGCACGGAGAAGAAGGGGAGGGTGGAAAACTTCATAGATTTATTTCAACAATTGATAAACCAATTGTTGGAACAAGAAACTATAAAGGTCTACAAAACGCATGGTATAAAATTCCTTTTAAAAAATATTGCGATAGAAATAGTATTAAAACTCCGAAATGGAAAATTGTTAAAAGTAAGGAAGATATTTTAAAGTTTGGTATTCCTTGTGTTTTAAAAGCATCAAATGGGGGATCTTCCAGAGAAGTCGCAATCATAAAAACCAAAGATGATTTAAACAAAAGTAATGTTAAGAAAATATTAACCTTAAATACTCCCCTTTTTGTTGAGAAATATTTAAAAGGAATTGAAGTAACAGTTGGCATTCTTAATAATAAAGTTCTACCAATTATAGAGATTGTTCCACCAAAGGGAGAATGGTTCAGCTATAAAAATAAATATGCCTCGTCAACTAAAGAAATCCCTTTTGCTCCATCCGTCAGTAAAAAGGTAAAAAGGGAACCTGGAAAAATTATAATAAAGATTTCAAAAGATTTTAATTTAGGAAGCTATTTTCGAATAGATTTTATGGTTAATAATAAAATTCCTTATGCCCTAGATGTCAATACGATCCCCGGCTTAACTGCCGAAAGCCTAATGCCAAAAGCAGCAAAAGCAGCAAGGATGAGTTTTAATGAGTTCTTAGAAACCCTTGTAAAAACGGCTAGATAAGCTTTAAGACATTTATCATAGACAAGGAAAAAATATATTCATATAATCTTTTAATAATTACTGATGGCACAATGTGAATTATTACAAGCTGCAAACAGAATGACGAGAAACCTGGGCTTGCCAGATATTTCCTGCGGGGCCCTTTCCACTGGAGATTGCCAAGGCGTTGAGGGACCAAAGCCAGATGAACAAAGATGTATTCCTCCAGTTTGCGGACTAATACCTGGTGCCTTACCCAGAGATGTCGAAAGTCAACCACCCCAGCCAAGAGTGGCTGCATTTCGCGCAAGACAGCTGATAACCCAAATGGGTAGAAGACCTCTTGGGCCTACTGGATAAACATGCTCACTTGACAAAAGTTTAGTCAAAAACAGTATAATAGTTTTATACTGCCTATGAATCCCAAAAGTATAAATGATTTGGATCCGAAACTAAGAGAAGCATATGAAAGAGTAATGGGAAACAATTTTACTCCTAAAAGTAGTCCGCAGCCTGCCGCACCAACTGTTCCCCAGACACCAACACAACAAGCAACTGAGCCTTCCAAACCCAATCCCAAACCAGAACAAAACAATACGCCTTTTATGCAGACGACCCAGGTTTTTACACCAAATACTCCCCAAGCGCCGGATCCTGCTTTGAATAAAGCTGCACCTTCCGAGCAGACCTTTGCTACCACAACTATTGAGCCACCTTCGGGACTTTTTACAGAGTCTCCATCAACCGCACCTACGCAAAAGAAAAGATTAAATGTCTTGCCTATTCTGTTGATTTTGGGGGGATTAGTGTTTTTCGCAGCGTATATTGTAATCTGGGCTAAAGTCTTTGGGCTATTTTAATCTTTCTAATATTTCTTCTAGTATAAGAAGTTCTGTTTCTTTTTTATCTCTTTGTTTGTACTCAATTTTATCTCCTGTTTTCTTACTTACAACAAGCCTTACAGGAATCCCTATAAGATCTGCTGTTGCAAATTTTTCTCCGGCAGATATATCTCTATCATCATAAAAAACTTCAAATCCATTTTTTTCAAGTTCGTCTTCAATTTTTCCTGCTTGGTCGTTTTTATTCAGACTTATTAAATGTACATCAAATGGGCAAACTTGCTTTGGAAAAATTAAGCCATTTTCATCATTATAAATTTCCGCAAGAGTTCCCAATATTCTTGTCGGTCCTATTCCATAGCTTGCAAAATACGGGTACTGCTGTTTTCCTTGCCTATCTGTAAAAGTAATATTCATTTTTTTAGACATATCCTGACCAAAATTGAATATATTTCCTACCTCTATGGTTTTTACCTTTTTTAAAGGTCCATGTCCCAAAACACACTCTTTTCCTTCCTTTACAGTTGCAATCTCTACATTTTGTGCAAAATCTCCACCAGGACAATAAATAATTTCATCTTCGCCTGTTGCATGAATAACTTGAAATTCATGAGTAACATTTTTAGTAAAAACTCCCCCGCCCGCCTCCGTAACTATAACTTTAAGCCCAAGTCTTGCAAAAATTTTGACGTATGTATCTTTTACCTCATTGTAATATTTTTCTAAATCCTCTGCGCTTTCATGAGCGCTATAGAGATCTTTCATTAAAAATTCTCTTGTGCGAAGAATTCCCGATTTTACCCTAAGTTCATTTCTGAATTTGGTTGAAAAATGATAGATTTTAACCGGAAAATCTTTATAAGACTGTGTGTGTTTTCTAAGCAAATCTAACACTATTTCTTCATGGGTGAAAGAAAGACCGTATTCTTTGTTATGAATGTCCTTAAACTGGTACATTATTTGCTTTACATCAGGATCTGACCATCTTCCTGTTTGATCCCAGATATCTTTTGGATGTAAAAGAGGCATTAAAAGTTCCTGTGCTCCGGTTTTGTTAAGCTCATCCCTGATTATATTTTTAATTTTCTCAACAACTCTAAAACCTAAAGGTAAAAGGGTAAAAGAACCTGCCATTAACTGATCAATGTATCCTGCTCTTACCAATAATTTGTGGTTTATAGCCACAGCTTCGCTTGGAGAGTCTTTTAAAATCTTTGGGAAAAGTAATGAATATCTCATGAGTTTGAGTATAACATTTTTTGTAAGATTGTTGTATATTGCGTTTAGACTCTACAGATTTGAAGACTAATTTCCGCTAGACAAGGATAAATGTTCTTCAATTTTTTTTACTCTTCTTGCAAGCAAAACATCTCCCTCATCGTAATTCTTTGCAATGAGATCAGCAGTTTTTTTTAAGTATCTAACATCCTTTCTTAGAGCCTTTATACCTTTTTCAACAGGATTGAGTCTTTTGTTTAATTTTTGATCTACAACACTCCCTATTTGTTGCAAGTCTGATTTAGTTAATGCCATAATGCAATAATTATTGATTATCTTGCCAATATTTTCAAGAACACAAACTATATCATCATTAAATCTGATAGAATAGATATTGTTAGATGGATAAGAACAAAGAACAGAAGCTTCTTTTAGAGATTGTAGAGACTTGGCGCCCAAGCGAATACCCAGAATACAGAGAATTTAAATGCGCAAACTGCCAGGAATATAAAAATCAAGCTTGGTACCACTGGTTAAATTTAAGGGGTTACCGCCTTCCTATTCACATGTGTGATAAATGTGAACCCGAGCTTAAAAAAGGAACAATTAAAATTGACCAGTCAAAAAGACAAATTGTTGACAGAAGTAGTTTTGGTAAAGAATATAAATTCCAAGATAAAACAATTCAAAGATTTAAAAAGATAGTTTCAACCTGGCCGGATTACGAGGAACCAAGATTAAAAACTTTTATTTGTGACGAATGCGGACAAGATCTAGATATTGATCCCCTAGATAAACAAAGAAAAGGATTTCATGTATGGTGGAAA
>CAZUZF010000023.1:0-15136 GCA_964624955.1 uncultured Gammaproteobacteria bacterium | reverse complement strand
ACAGCAATTGATTATGTAAATGATACTATACACATTGGGCATGCTTTCCAGAAGATAGCTGCCGATGTTCTTGCTAGATATTATCGTATTAAACTTGGTAATGAAAATGTCTTCTTTCTTACCGGAACAGATGAGTATGGTAAAAAAGCAGAAAAGGCTGCAAGAGATGAAAACCTATCTCCTCATGAATTTGTTAGGAAAATATCAGATTCTGATCAAAAACAACAGGACGCGCTAAATATTTCCTATAACAGATTCATTCGAACTACTGACTCGGATCATACTAAGGTAGCACAAGAAATCTGGAGAAGAGTAAAAAAGTCCGGAGATATTTATCTTGGCGAATATACCGGCCTTTATTGTGAAGGATGCGAGGCTTATTACAAAGAGGAGGATTTAGTAGATGGAAAATGCCCGTTTCACCAAAATCAAGAAGTTAAAAGAATAACCGAGAAAAATTATTTCTTTAAATGGACGAGATATAAAGATTTTTTAATAAAACACATTAAAAATAATCCTAATTTTATATACCCGCATCACCGCGCAAATGAAATGTTAGAGTTCGCAAAGAACATAGAAGATATACCTATTTCTCGATCTAATTTTACATGGGGTGTTTCTATCCCAGGAGAAACCGAGCAAGTTATCTATGTTTGGTTCGATGCTTTAACAAACTATTTAACGGGTATCGGATTTCTTGATGATAAAGCTTTATTTGATAAATTTTGGCCAGCTGATATTCATATATTAGGCAAGGATAATTTGAGATGGCACTCTTTACTTTGGCCAGCAATGCTGAAATCTGCTGAAATAGAACTTCCCAAAACAATTCTAGTAAATGGATTTTTAACTCTTAATGGGCAGAAAATAAGTAAATCGTTAGGAAATGTGGTTAGACCAACAGACTGGGTTAAAAAATATGGTGCAGATGCTGTTAGGTATTACTTACTTAGATATACAAACATTACTGAGGATAGTGATATTTCAGAGGATAAATTTAAAAAGGTTTATAATGCAGATCTTGCAAACGGTCTTGGAAATCTAGTCGCAAGAGTTGCAAGACTATGCGAAACTAGCGGATTTAAACAATTGGCAGGTAAAAAAAACTTTCATTTTATAGAACAGGTTGATGATTATAAAAAAGCTTTAGATGAATTTAGGTTTAATGAAGCCTTAAGTTTGGTTTTTGCAAAAATAGCAAAACTTGATAAGTATATAAATGAAGAAAAACCTTGGGAGCTTTTGAAAGTCTCAGCCAATCATAAAGGAAGAGGGCTTTCTGCCATACTTTCCCATGCAGTTGATCAAATTGTGGAAATAGCCATCTTACTTGAACCTTTTATGCCAAGAACTGCAAAAATAATTAAAGATCAGTTTACAAAAATCAATATAACCTCACAAAAACCTCTTTTCCCAAGAATTTAGAAAGCAGAATTTGCGGCGTATGCGGTAATAGCTGCGGCAATATATGGCTGGAGCAAATAACCCAAAACTACACCTATTAAAAGATCAATGATTGTAAAAATTGCAATTTGTGCTCTCTCATATTTTCCGTAGAGCTTAAAGCTTTGATATTTTGTTTTTTTAACTGTTCTTTTTGCCATATATAATTATTGCTCTTTTTTTTAGTTATTTGTCAAGGGTTTTAATTATTGACTATTAGAAATTGAAAATATATACTCTTTTCACCAATGCTTAAGCAAAAACAATTAGTTATAGCAGTGGCAGTTATTATCCTCATTGCTTTGGGCCTTGGAGGATACTTTTTCTTAAATAAAGATATCTTCCCAGCAAACCAAACTTCTAATACAACCACAGGGCAAAACAAAGGCAATTCTGCCATGAATACTTTGGTTAATCTTCTTGCAAGCAACGCAAACGTTAGCTGTAGTTTTAATATGCCAACAGATGAAAACAAATATTCAGGCAAAGGAACAATTTATCTCTCTTCCGGTAATATGCGGGGAGATTTTGTAACCACAATGGATAACAAAACCTATAATATGAGCATGATAAGACGTGGCAATGACAACTATGTTTGGGGAGATCAAATGGAAGGCGGAATCAAAATGACATTAACACCAGAAGATTTAAAGGAAGAACAAAATGAGGCAAGTAAATATGTAGATTTCAATAAAGAATTTGATTATAGATGCACTCCATGGGGAGTTGATTCATCCAAATTTAATCCTCCATCTAATATTAAATTTACTGATGTATCCGAAATGATGGAACAAAGTAAAGAAATGATGAAAAAACAAGGTACAACCTATAATTCTTCAATTTGTGATTCAATAGAAGATGCAGGTGCAAAGAAAGCCTGTCAAAATGCTTTAGAGCAGTAATTTAATTATTGACAAAGCTTTTGGGATAATATTTAATAAGTTATAGTCATCAAGAGAGCCCGTAAATAACGGACCGGCAACCGAGAAAGACCACGGTGCCAGGAAGATGAGGTTCTGTAAAGGACAAAAATCTTTGCCTCTTTTGATAAAGAGGTTTTTTTATGGATTATATTTTTACATCTGAGTCAGTTTGCAGCGGACATCCAGATAAAATCTGCGATTCAATCTCCGATGCGATTTTAGACGAAGTCTTAAAACATGACAATAAGGCAAGAGTTGCGGTTGAAACAATGGCTGCTTTTAATAGAGTTGTTCTTGCGGGAGAGGTAACAGCCAATGCAAGCGTAGATTATGAAAAAGTAGCCAGAAAAAGAATTAGAGAGTTGGGATATACAGAAGAAAGTTTCAATTTCAGCGATCAATCTCCAGTTGAAGTTTATATTCATGAACAATCAAGAGAAATTGCAAGAGGTGTAAAGAGAAAAGGCGCCGGAGATCAGGGTATGATGTTTGGATTTGCCTGCAAGGAAACAAAAACACTGATGCCACTTCCAATAACAATTGCGCATAAGCTGGCACAAAGAATTGATGAAGTCAGGGAAAAAAAGATCTTAAAATATCTTCGTCCTGATGGAAAATCTCAAGTAACAATTGAATATAGAAACGGATTACCATATAAGGTTTTACAGGTTGTCATTGCGGTTCCTCACAGAGAAGATGTTGATATTAAACAGGTTAAAAAAGACCTTTATAAAGAAGTTGTCAAAAAGGTATTGGATGAATTTGGATTTAAAATAAATATAAAAGATTTAATTTTAAACGGAACGGGTGTTTGGCATATGCCAGGACCCGCATCTGACAGCGGACTAACCGGCAGAAAAATAATTGTTGACACATACGGGGGTTATGCAAGAGTTGGAGGAGGAGCATTTAGCGGAAAAGATCCAACAAAAGTTGATAGAAGCGGTGCTTATGCGGCTAGGTTTTTGGCTAAAAATATTGTCAGGGAAAAATTAGCTGATAAGGCGGAAGTTAGACTTGCCTATTTTATCGGAGCCAAAAAACCAGTTATGCAAGAGGTTGAAACGTTTGGAACAGAAAAAGTAAATATTAATATTATTAAAGATTTTATGGCAAAACTTTTAGATACTTCAGTTGAGGGAATAATCGAAGGATTAAATTTACAAAGACCAATCTATTTGAGAACTTCCGCCTATGGCCACTTTGGAAGAGATCACTTTCCTTGGGAGAGGTAACTAGTATCCCAAAATATTTTTTCTGTTATTAAATTTATTGTTATCAGGTTTTGTTTTAAAATGAGCCTTTACTAATTTACCGTTTCTTTTATACGCTTTTTGCCAGAATAATCCTCCACCATGGGGATATGATCTTTTAATTGAGTTTTTCTTCACAATTTCTCTATACTACTGGAAAGTTTTCCTGTCAAGATCTTGTAAAAATAAATTATTTATTTAACGTTTTCCAAAAATAAATCCAATGCTTATTTGATGTCTTAAATAAACGTTTGTTATAAAAATCTAAAAGTTTTTTGTTACTGGCATCAGCAAGAAGTCCAATTTCTAAAACTCCTCGTTTTGATAAAATATCCTGTGCAAATTTAATAAGTTTAGTTGCAATACCTTTATTTCTATATTCCTTTTTAACTGCCAGTCTAAATATAAATGCTATTTTTGATCCAAATGAAATAAGATAAATTGTGGCAATAATCTTTGCATTATCTTCAGCAATTAAAATAGACTCTGAATCTTTATTAATCATTCCCCTTAAATTGTCTTTACTATCCCAAATCTCATCAAAAAGATCGGACTCCTGTAATATTTGCTTGACCAAGGGGTAATCTTTACTTTTATAACCTCTAAAGTTTACCAACTTCCTCCTCCCCCTCCTCCTCCGCCACCACCTGATGAGCCTGAGGAAAAACCACTAGATGAAGATGGAGCTGATGTCGTCATATTAGAAGCCGAAGCTGCATAAAAAGCTGCATAACCTGCATAGAAGTTTCCACTATATCCTCTATACCAACTGGGGTTATAATCTGGTTTTATTATTTTTAATGCTTCCATAAACTTATCTATGTATCCAAGTGCCATTGCATAAGGAATCATTTGCTCAACTGTATAAAATTTTTGCGCCTGCCATTTATAGTTTCTGTTCATTGATTTTAAAAATAGTTTAAGACCGTCAATTCTATAATCTATCTCATCGCCTTTTTGTGTTCTGCCATTAAGTTTTTTAGCAAGTAAAAATAGAGTAATTGCCAAAATTATATTTAAAGTAAACAATGCCCACATTCCAAATATTATTAAAAAGGCTTTTTGATTTTTGGGATTTTTAATGTAATATCCTTTATCTACCAGTTCCTTAAAAACGTCTTTTTCCATTTTGTTAAAAGTTTTATAAAAATCAAGTCTTAGAGCTGAAACCTTAACACTGTCTCCATTTTCAAAAAGCCTATTAAACAAAGTTTTTTCAAGACTGGATAGTTTTCCATCGTTTTCCTTTAGTTTTATGATTTTTTGTTCTGTTTTATCAGGAAGTAAGGCTCTTGTGGTTTTTGTTTCTTCAAGTTTTATATATTTATGTATCGCCAAATCAAAAATTGTTGCAATTATATCGTCTCTTTCAAGTTTTGCAGTATCTATTGTTCCGCAAAGAGCTGGAGCAAGTCTTTTTCCAGTATTATCCTTGGGTATATCAAAGTTAACAATTGGAACCCCAAATCTTTTTTTATTTTTATGAGTTTGGTACCAATAAAACAAAATTAAGGGTAAGACAATATTAAAAAATATGTAAATTAAAGGAAGGTTTGCCAAAAACCAACCTACTATTTTTTCTCCAAATGTTTTAGGAAGTTGCCTTACTAAAATACTTTTAGGAAATGTATTAACTGGAAAGGAAGCAACTATTGTAAGACCAGATCCGGGATAGAGAATTTGAGAGGAAGAAATACTATTATTATTAACCTTACAAGTTTTATCAGTTGATCCAACTGGTCCTTCAAAACAAATAAGATTATTTAAGTTTACGGCAAAATCTGTGGAGATTGTTGCAGTTGCTTTTTCTATTATTATTTTCCAATCATTTCCTGTTACATTCCAATAAATCTCATCGTGGTCTTCAAAGTTACTTCCAATTCCATTTTCAACATTATAAGAAATTTTATATAAATGAGCTCCTGTTATTGTTTTATCTTTATCACCAATTTTAAAATATATTTGCTCTTTATTTTGAGAAACACTAAATTTTTCCTTTTCTCCATCCCTTAGAACTTCTATATTTTTAATTTTTATTATTCTGTATAAATCCCCTAGCTTTGAAAAAGCGGGAATATATCTATAAATTCCGTGTTTATCTAATTCTTCAAAATCGTAAGTTACATTTTCAATAACATCCATTTCTCCGTTTTTGTGAGCTGTTATATTTACATCAAACGAATGGATTACCTCTGCAAATGAAAATTTGGGGTTAAATAAGAATATTAAAAGAAAAATAAGAAAAATAAATTTTTTCACTGCACAAATTATATCACTCAAATTGTATAATATCTTTATGATTGACGTTCATTGCCATTTAAACTTTAAGGCTTTTGAAAAAGACTATGATGAAGTTATAAAAAAAGCTAAAGAGGCTGGTGTAGAAACAATAATCAATGTTGGGACATCGCTTCAGTCAAGCCAAAAAGCTGTTGAGCTTGCCCATAAATACAAAAACCTTTATGCAATTGTTGGTATTCATCCTCATCATGCGGATAAATTAGAAAAAGGTTGGGAAGAAAAACTTAAGGCAATTGCCCAAAATGAAAAAGTGGTTGGAATAGGAGAAATAGGATTAGATTATTATTCTTATAAATCAAACGGTATTGTTGACCCTAAAATACAAAGAGAAGTTTTTAAAGCTCAAGTTCAAATGGCTTATGATTTAAAGCTTCCTTTGCAAATTCATAATAGACACGCAGGAGAAGATATTCTTGAAATACTAAATGCTCACAAAAATTTATTACAAGAAATCCCAGGAATGTTTCACTGTTTTGCATCTACACTTGATGTTTTAAAAAAGGCTCTGTCTTTAGGTTTTTATATCGGCTTTGACGGAAATATCACTTATAAAGGTCTTGCCAAAGGAGAGACTGTAACTTTAGCTGATCTTTGTAGAAACACTCCAATTGATCGAATTGTTACAGAAACAGACGCTCCATTTTTAACTCCAGAGCCTTACAGAGGTGGAAGGAATGAGCCCTCTTATGTTATAATGACGGGTAGAAAAATTGCCCAAATCAAGGCTATTTCTGAGCAAGAGGTTGATTTAAAAACTTCCCAGAACGCAAAGAAAATTTTTAAGCTATGACAAGTTTTTTTAACCATATTTTTACAACCTATCCTATAAAAACAAGAAGGGCTTTGGAAATTCTTCCCGGGTTCGTTTCATGGTCTTTAATTTTGTTCCCTATCTGGGGATCTTTTTTTGTCCCCTTAGCTGTTGCATATTTTATTCTCTTTTTTGACGTCTATTGGTTTTATAAATCATTCTCCCTTGCAATAACCGCATTCATTGCCTCTAGAAAAATTAAACAGGCAGAAAGCCAAAACTGGTTAGAGCTTGCAAGGCCATTGGAAAACTTTGAAAAAATGTCGCATATTTTGGTCATCCCAAACTACCAAGAAAGCATTGATAAAATTAGAGTTGGTATAAAAAGTTTAGCACAGCAATCCTTTCCAACTAAAAGAATTTATATAGTCCTGGCTATGGAAAAAAGAGAAGTAGCTGCAAAAGCGAGGGCTGCTATTCTGATTTCTGAATTTAAAGACACTTTTGGAGACATCTTTGCTACATTCCATCCTGATATTAGGGGGGAAGTAAAGGGAAAATCATCAAATGAAGCATACGGAGGAAAAGTTGCCTATAAAAGATTGATAAAGACAGGACTCGTTGACGAAGACTTTACGACCATTTCTTCTGTTGACGCTGATTCAATCTTTGATTCCCAGTACTTTTCTTATCTTTCTTATAGCTTTCTAAAAGATGAATTAAGATACAATAAGTTTTGGCAATCGGCTAATGTAAATTACAATAACTTCTGGAATGTTCCAGCTCCAATTAGAATAATTTCTTTTTTTGGCAGTCTTTGGAGAACAGGCCTTTTAGTCCAAAAAGACAGACTTGTTTCAAATTCCACCTATTCCCTTTCTTTGAAACTATTACATCAAATAGGGTTTTGGGATACTGACGTAATTCCTGAAGATTACAGAATATTCTTTAAAGCGTTTTTTAAAATGAAAGGCCAGGTTTGGATGGAGCCGATATTTCTAAAAACATCTATGGACGCCCCACTTTCTTCCTCCTACATTAAGTCTTTGAAAAATAAATATCAGCAGGAGCGTCGCTGGAGCTGGGGAGCAAGCGATGATCCCTTGTTTATTAAATGGTTTCTAACTGTTCCCGGTGTTCCATTTGTTAGAAAAACATTGCTTTTGGCAAATGTACTTTTAGATCATTTCCTCTGGCCTGTTAACTGGTTTATCATAACCGTTGCCGCAAATATTATGCCTTTTATAAATCCTGTTTTTGCCAGAACTACTTTGGGATATAACCTGCCCAGACTTGCCGGCTTTATCCTTACAATTTGCTTGATTGCTACCATTGCCATGTTTATTATAGATTTCAGGCAAAGACCAAAACATTTGAAGACGTCCAGAAAAAGACAGCTACTTTTCCCTTTGGAATTTTTACTTCTTCCAATTGTCGGCTTTTTCTTATCAGCTCTGCCAGCACTTATTTCCCATACTCAACTAATGCTTGGAAAAAGACTAGAATATAAGGTGACGGAAAAACTTTAATATATTAATAACATATTAAATAAATATATATGAGATTATTGGAGCACTTAGAAAAAAGCAGAAGCTTTTGGTTTCTTTTAATAATTTCCTTGGTTTTTTTCTTCTTAAGATTCCCTTCTCTTTTTGAGCCCTATTGGTACGGAGACGAAGGAATTTATCAAACATTAGGCCTTGGCATTGACAACGGAAGACTTTTATACAGAGATATCTTTGATAACAAACCGCCGTTTCTTTATGTCCTCTATGGACTCTTTGGTTCTGACCAGTTTATGTTAAGGCTTGCGTCTTTAATCTTTGGGATATTTACCCTTGGCTTATTTTTTAAACTTTGTAAGAAACTTTTGGAAAACGAAAAAGTAGCATATATTGCCACTTCTATCTTTGCCATTGTTTTTGGGCTTCCCTTAATCGAGGGAAACATTGCAAATGCCGAAAACTTTATGCTTTTATTTAACATTTTAGCAGGCTTTTTTGTGGTTAGGTCCCAAGACTTTGAAAACACAAGAAGATATAAGATTTTATTTTTGGCAGGATTAATATTGTCTATCTCATTTCTTTTTAAAATAGTGGCTGTTTTTGATTTTATGGCATTTTTGACATTTCTGTTTTTTGTAAACTTTTCTAAAAATTTAAAAGATATATTAAAACCTCAAAATTTAATAACAGAGATAAAAAATATTTTCCCGTTTGTGTTAGGATTTGCTATACCAATATTTTTGGTTTCCTTTTACTTTTTATTAAATGGGGCTTTCCCTTATTTTTTAAAAGCAACCTTTACGAATAATATTAGCTATGTGGGGTATGGGAATGAATTTATTATTCCCCAAGGGTTTCTTATCTTAAAAATACTTATTGTAGGTTTGTTTCTTTGGTTTATCTTTATAAAGAAAAAGATTTTAGGAGAAAATTTTGTCTTTATTTATATTTGGCTAATTTTCTCTCTTTTTAATGCTTTTTTCTCCCAAAGGCCCTATACGCATTATGTTTTGGTAGCGCTGCCCGCCCTTTGTCTTTTGGCAGGCTCAGTTTTTCTTAGAAACAAATATTTAAAGTTTAACTTAACTGTACTTTTAGTCAGTTTATTTTTACTTATAACAAATTTTAGCTTTTATATAAAAACCACCCTTTACTATCAGAACTTTGTCCAATTTTTAATTGGGCAGAAAAATGTTTACCAATATCAAAGATTTTTTGACGGCAATACTCCCAACGACTATGAACTGGCAAGTTATATCAATAGGGTTGCAACCAAAAACGACAATATTTTTATCTGGGGAAATAATGCCCAGGTTTATAAACTGACAAATAAACTTCCTCCAGGAAGATATACCGTTACCTATCATATAACAAGCTATGAGGATGGACTGTCAAACACGCTAGATGGTCTTAAAAGACAAAAGCCCAAATTTATAATCATCATGGGAAATGTCGCCAAATTCCCTTTTGCAATTCCCCAATATCTTCATAAAATGAATATAAATGGCATAGATATTTATGAGAAAATTCTTTAGCGATATCAAAAACGACAGAATTACTTTTGGAGTATTTCTGCTTAGTTTCCTAATACTTATTATTACGGTTGTTTTCATTTTGGTAAACTATAAAAATATTCCTGCCTTTATACCGATTTTTAATCAACTTCCTTGGGGCAATGAAAGACTTACACCCACATTTGGTATATTTATTCCCATTTTCTTATACATTTTTATTTATGTTTTTAATTTAGGCTTTAGTTCTCTTCTTTATGGAAAGGGAAACCCTCTGCTTGCAAGAGTGGTTGCCTCGGTTAGTCTTTTGCTTGCTGTTATGAATTTTGTGTTTATTATAAAAACATTACTGCTTATTTTATAATGTTAGACTTAAACTCTATTGTTTTTTTTCCTTTTTTAATTTCTCTTCTTGTAACTTGCATTGCAGTTCCAATTTCTTTGTATTTTTTAAAAAAATATAGAGTGGTTGACGACCCAAAGAGACACAAACACCCTGCCGTCATTCACAAAAACCCTGTTCCAAGAGGAGGCGGTATTGCTCTTTTTATAGGAGTATTTATAGCAAGTTTAATGTTTATTCCCTTCGATAAAATAATTATCGCCGCATTTATCGCCGCATTTGTCTCGCTTGTTGCGGGAGTAATTGATGATAAACTAGATATTTCTCCTTATGTTAGATTTTTAATAAATATAGGTTGTGCTGTGTTTGTTGTCTTAATGGGAGCAAATATTCCCTTTATTACAAATCCATTTGGCGGAATATTATATTTAAATACAATACAAATTCCCTTTTTAAATATTCCTGTCTTCTCTGTTATGTCTGACTTAATAGCTGTTATCTGGATCGTCTGGGTAATGAACATGTTAAACTGGAGTAAAGGCGTTGACGGACAGATGCCGGGAATTGTTGCAATTTCCGCAATTGTTATTGGAATATTAAGTTTGCGATTTTCCATTGCAGACCAGTTAAGCATTACAGCCGCAACTCTATCTTTTATAATTGCAGGTGCGTCTTTGGGTTTTTTGGTTTTTAATTTTTATCCAGCAAAAATATTTCCAGGATACGGGGCCACTGCAATTTATTTGCTGCTTGCAGTTGCTTCAATTCTCTCAAGCGCAAAACTTGCAACCGCAATATTGGTTATGGGAATACCAATGACCGACGGACTTTTTACCATACTTAGGAGAATATTATCCGGTAAATCTCCTTTTTGGCATGATAAAAAGCACTTGCACCACCTTCTCTTAGGTCTTGGTTTTAGCCAAAGATCCGTTGCCGCATTTTACTGGATAGTTTCTGCGATATTAGGCGGTTTATCCCTGGTTTTATCCAGCCAAGGCAAGCTTTTTGCTATAATAATGCTTGTAATAGTTGCATTCGGCGGGATTTTGTTTTTGCAAATACTAATAAGAAGAATTAATGATAAAACTCGCTTTTAACATCTTAAGACTTGTAAGACCAAGGCAATGGATTAAAAACTTTGCCGTTTTTGCCGCAATTACTTTTGCCGGTGGTCTTTTTGATTTTCCAATTCTTTCCAGGGTAATAGCTGCTTTTATTGTTTTTTGCGGTCTGTCTTCTGCCACATATGTCATTAACGATATTTTTGACATGAAAAAAGACAGGCTTCATCCTTTTAAAAAGTTTAGGCCAATAGCCCACGGAGATATACCAGTTTCATTTGGGATAAGTTTTGCAGTTTTGCTGATTGTAGCCTCGCTTTTTTTGGCAAAACAAATTACTCCTGCATTTTTTGCAATAGGGATCGTTTATCTTTTTATTCAATTTTTATATTCTATATTTCTAAAATCGCTTGCAGTTGTAGATATTCTGGCTATTGCAAGCGGTTATATTTTAAGAGTGTATGGAGGAGAATTTGCAACAGGGCTTCATATCTCTGTTTGGCTTCTTCTTACTACAATTTCCATTTCACTATTTTTGGCTGTTGGAAAAAGAAGATCCGAGTTGACTCTTCTTTCCGCAACCAGTCAAGCTGATATTGCGGCGACAAGAGCGTCTTTATCTCATTATTCGGACAGACTCCTTGATGTCTATGCTTCTATTTTTGCAACATCCACTTTTATTTCCTATTCTCTTTTTACATTCTTGGAAAATCCTGGTGGTTTTAAATTAAACATTAGCGCTTTGGTTCCTGAAGCCTTGTCTGCATTTTTTGAAAGAAAGTGGTTAATGATAACAATCCTCCCCGTAGTCTATGGACTGATGCGTTATCTTCAGGATATTTATGAGAAACATGAAGGAGAAAGTCCGGAAAGAGTACTGCTTTCAGATAAGCCTTTGCTTTTTTCAGTTATTATTTGGGTGATTATGGTTGTCGTTTTAATTTATTTTGTAAGCCCTAACTCGTTTTTCTAGCATATTGACTGCTTACCCAACCCTCGACTCCATCTTTTAATTTTATTTTATACCAGCCGTTTTGCTCGTCTAATAAAACAAAGATTTCATCAGGATTTACTCTACCAATCTCTGCTGAAGAAACATTGGGATTTTCCCTTACTCTTAAAAATCCAGTCGGAGTATCCAAAATGATTATGGTTTGTTCTTTTGCCACAGTCTGTGCGGATGGCGAGGAAATTAAAGTAGCGGAAGATGTGGCAACTTGAGGATCAATACCAAGGTAGATAACGGTTTCAAGTTTATATCCTAAAACTGTTTTTATTCTTACGGTTTTATCTTTATAACCTTGTCTTACAACCTTTATTTCATGATCAGATTCTGTAATGTTTTTTAAAAGTACGGGACTCTGGCCAACAAGTTCGCTGTCTAAATAGACTTGAGCATCTGTTGGAAATGAGATGACTGAAATTTGGGCGTCATTTTTGTCATCGATTTTAGAAAGTGTAATAATGCTTGCTTGAGACAAAGCTGTTTGGGAAAAAGTTCTGTCAACCACTGTTAAAACTTTTGGGCTGATTGTTATTTTTCGCTGAAAAGGTTCAAAATTTCCCTCTTTAGGAACAAGCCTTATTGTATATTCACCAGCATTAAGCATATCTTTTGCTTCGCATAAACAAAGAGGTGTTTCTCCGACAAGTTTTGCGTCAACATAAACTTGAGCTTTAATACTTGCGGTGACTTGCAAAGCTCCTTTTTCAGGACGTTTTCCTAAAAGGTAGACTACTAAACCAAAGATTACAGATGCTATTAAAAAGCAGATTAAGACAAAAAGCAACTTTCTCATGTGGTTTATTATATCTTAAAAGATCAAATAAAAAAACCAGCTTAGAGGTTTTATAAATTATTTATAATTAAAGTTTCTTATACTAAATTTAGTAGTCCATTCCACCGGGCATTGCGGGAGTTTCTTTCTTTTCTTCTGGTAATTCACTTACTAGACTTTCTGTCGTCAGTATCATTGTTGCAACCGACACTGCATTTTCAACAGCGCTTCTTGTTACTTTAGCAGGATCAATAATTCCTGTCTTTATCATATCTACGTATGTATTTGTCAAAACATTGTATCCAAAACCTGACTGTTTTTTTTCTATATTGTCAATTACAACGTCTCCATTAATGCCTGCATTTTGCGCAAGTGTTCTGGTTGGAGCTTCCAGTGCTTTTTTTAATATATTTACTCCTGTTACTTGATCGCTATCAGGTTCCAAGTCTTTGAAAAGCTTAGGATCCAAAACTTTAATTGCTTCAAGGAGTACTACTCCACCGCCTGCTACAATTCCTTCTTCCAGTGCAGCTTTTGTTGCCGCAACGGCATCGATAACTCTTTCTTTTTTCTCTTTCATCTCAACTTCTGTCGCAGCTCCAACGTTTATAACAGCAACCCCACCTGAGAGCTTTGCCAATCTTTCTTGCAGTTTTTCTTTGTCAAAATCCGAAGTTGAATCTTCAATTGCTTTTTTAATCTGGGTAATTCGGCTGGAAAGCACAGTTTTACTTCCTTTTCCACCAATTATTCTTGTGTTTTCTTTATCGCTCCAAACCTTGTCTGCTCTTCCGCAGTCTTCAATGGTTACTGAATCAAATTTTCTTCCCGTATCTTCACTAATTAGAGTTCCGCCTGTCAGAATTGCTATGTCTTCCAACATTTCTTTTCTTCTATCGCCAAAACCGGGTGCTTTGATAGCCAAAGTATTAATCATTCCTCTGAGTTTATTTACAACCAATGTTGCTAAAGCTTCTCCTTCAATATCGTCTGCGATAATGACCAAATTTTTTGAAACTTTAACCAAGCTTTCAAGAAATGGCAAGAGCTCTTGGAGATTTGAGATTTTTTTGTCTGTTATTAAAATGTAGGGATCTTCAATTTCAGCTTCCATTCTATCAGGATTGGTAACAAAATAGGCACTCGCATAGCCTTTATCAAATTCCATTCCTTCTTTGTATTCAATTTCCGTAGTCAAACCTCTTCCTTCTTCAACCGAGACAACACCGTCTTTGCCTGTCCTTTGTAAAGCTTGTGCAACAAGATCTCCAATTATACTGTCTCCTGCGGAAATTGTTGCAACCTGTGAAATTTCAGCGTCGTTTTTAATATTAATTGTCTTGGCTTTGGATTTAATAAATTCAACTACAACGCTACAAGCCTGTTCAAGCCCTTTTTTTAAAAGCATTGGATTTGCACCAGCTGTAATGTTTTTAATTCCCTCATCAACAATACCCTGGGCAAGTACTGTTGCCGTGGTTGTTCCGTCTCCTGCGACGTCTGCGGTTTTAGAAGCTGCTTCTTTTACAAGCTGTGCTCCCATATTTTCAAAGGGATCTTTAAGTTCAATTTCTTTTGCAACCGATACTCCGTCGTGAATTACACTTGGCGCTCCCCATTTTTTATCAATTGCAACATTTCTTCCTTTTGGCCCAAGCGTTGTTGCAACAGCCTTGGCAAGCTGGTCAACACCGCTTTGTAATTTTGTTCTTGCGTCTGTAGCGTATAAAATCTGTTTTGCCATATTTTAGTCTAAAATTCCCAAAATATCTGTCTGTTTTACTATCATATAATCTTGGTTTCCTATTTTTGTTTCATCCCCGCCCCATTTTTTATACATTACTTTTTGTCCAATATTAACAACCATTGGAACTTTTTTCCCATCAGGGGTAACCAGACCTGGTCCTACTGCCAAAACCTGCCCCATTTGGGGTTTTTCTTTAGCACTATCAGGCAAGATTATTCCTGAAGCAGTTTTTTCTTCTGCTTCTAACGGTTTTATAAGGACATTGTCAAATAAAGGTTTAAAATTTATTTTTGCCATATTTAGTCTAAAAAATTATCACTTTGGGCAAGTGACTGCTTATTTATACAATAAAAGTTTTTTAATGTCAATATTTTTTACTTTTAACCTTGACAGTAGGCAGCATTTTCTATACGATAAAGTTAACTTAAAAGTTTAAATTTATGTCGCTTTTATCCGGCAAAAAACTCTTGTTCTTTGGCTTTATCATTGTGCTTCTAATCGCAATTCCCGTTACCGT
>CAZUZF010000022.1:0-16189 GCA_964624955.1 uncultured Gammaproteobacteria bacterium | reverse complement strand
CTCTTTTAACCTCTGTCCACATCCATTCAGATAAAGCGTTAACAACAGAAGCTCCTACCCCGTGTAATCCTCCTGAAATTTTATAAGCACTTCCTCCAAATTTTCCACCCGCATGGAGTTTGGTCATGACAATTTCAAGTGCGCTCTTTTTATACTGAGGCATGATATCAATTGGAATTCCCCTTCCGTCATCAGCTACAGTTGCACTTCCATCATCGTTTAAAACAATCCAAACGTTTTTGGCAAAACCAGCCAAAGCCTCATCAACGCTATTATCTATGATTTCTCTTAAGGCTTCATGAAGACCAATTACATCGGTTGAACCAATGTACATTCCAGGTCTTTTTCTAACTGGTTCAAGACCTTCTAGGACCTGGATTTGTGCTGCACCGTAGTCTGAGGATTTTGCCATTACAAGTCTAGTTTAGCAAATATTTACAAGAATTTCCAGGGGAATAAATTAATAATCAACGTTTGATTATCTGTTTTATCTCAACATTTTCCTTATCGTATTCAAACCTAACTCTCCATTTATTGAAAAAACCATATTGTCCTAACAAGCCATAAGCGAGTTTCTCCATATCATAAGAAAACCCAACCTCACACTCATGAATATTTCCGCCAATCTTAAATGAGATATTATGAAAATAAGCTTTTTGGGGTTCTCCAGATGTTCCATAGAAGATCATTGGTTTTCCCGATTTAATGTCAAGACCTAATTGTTCACCAATGGTAGCATGAAAATACAATAGTCTGCGCCTGAATCTACTAAAACAAAATATCCAAAACTACTATTTTGTAAGTCAAAGTCTATTTGTATTACTGGTCTAAGCGCATATTTTTGATTTGGAATGGGACAATTATCGGGGTTTGTAGGAAATTTCTTGTACTTAAAATCCATATAAAATAACTAAAGAATGTATGTCCCGTAATCTTTAGGAGCACGAGTAAGGACTGGGTGATCCACGCCTTTTTTTCTGGAAGCATTTAATGCTTGCTTGGGTAATCTTCCAACTCCAACTACTTTCATTTCTTTCGGATCAAGGGCTAACCATTCGTTTGAGTATTTTCTTAAGGTTTTAGGTAAATCATAAATTTTAGCTTTCATATTACATCAATATTAGCATATGTTGAAATATTATTCAAAGTCAACAAAGTAAAGTTTTCGACATTAACCAACTATCTCTTCTTTTAACCACTTTTTGATTTCTTGTGTAGTTTTTGAAGCTTTAATTGAGAAAAACATCGGTACTTCATAACTTGATGTTCTTTTAATCTCTTTCTCTATCTTTTCAAAATTTTCCTCAAGACTTTCAAGGATTACTACAACTTCTTTTGTATTGTCTATATGATTTTTCCACCAAAAACTTGAGTTAACAGGAAATCTTTTACTACATGCTATTAGTCTTTTTTCAAGAAGTGTTTTGGAGATCTTATCCGCTTCCCTATTGTTCGCACAGGTAAGAAAATATATCGCCATTTTCATGCAGAAATTATGTCGAAAATTATAAGCAAAGTCAAACAAGTTAATTATTGCAGTTTTATTCTCTATTTTCTAAATCCTTGTGGGAATGAAACAATAATTCTTCCTTCGTTAGAGTTTTTTGCAACATCTATGCTTTTAAGAATCATTCTTTTATCATCGCAAACATCTGTTGCAATTACTGCTGGAATTGTAAGCAAGAATGACGATACTAAAAGTGCGCTTGCTAATACTATTAAATCATTTCTTTGCTGGGTTACATCCTCAGGTCTATCAAATGATCCAACTATTAATGTTCCCGTAGATGCTCCTGAGAGAAATACAAATGAAGCCAATGCTGTTTTTGATAACCAATTTAATCTTCTGAAAGTTCTTCGATTTTTTAACCCAGCTTCTTCTAATGATTGAAACCTTTTAAAATCATTATCTACGGGTTCTTCGCCGGGTTTGTAGGGTTAGAAATAAATACTTGTCTGGTAAATTTAAGTATCTGTACCTCACGAGGCCCACCTATATCTCTTTCTTGTACTGTCACTCGTTAATTATATAATATCCCGTCAACGCTGAAAAAATCGAACAATTATTTTTTATAGATCCATTTTTCCCAAAGGGTTTTGAAATATGGGAGGGTTAGGGTGGAAAGCAAAAAACCAATTGCAGGAACAATTGCATTTACCCAAGGATCAATTCCTACAATAAATTCAAGGTATAAAGCAATTGAAAAATAGGTAAAAAGAATAAGAAGGACTCTTCGGCTCCAGCTTATCTCCCAAGCCTTGTTTAGCTCAACCTCCTTGTTTCTTTTTTCAATTCTTTCTATTCTTTCTTCAAGATTTGACGTATTTATCATTTAAACTAAATTATACACAAAATTTTTTAAAGAGTTATGTTTATTGCCTTGCCGAATTTCTTTGAGCGTCTGGAACAGTTACTCTTTTATAGCCCATGGCGGTAAAGGTATTATTATTTGCATCGTGGCGCTCAACAAGTAAATGCGTGATCAGTCCTTTTGTTTCCAAATCCCGAAGGCCTAGGAAAACATCTCCTCTGCCGATTTTAGTTCTAAATCTACTTTGATTAGGGTAGTGTTGATTGATCCTTTCATATACTTCCGTTGTTGTCGCTGCTTCGATGCCATCAATTTCTAATAATGAGAGAGCTTCCATTACTTTCTCCCATATTTTTCTTTGACTGATAAAAAGAGGTAGTCTAATCTCCAGACTATTTCTTGGCATCGCAAGAGATTATAGTTTTAGATTTTTCTAAAATCAATACTATTTTAAAGTTAGTTATTGCCTTCTCCGTAGCTTTCAGGCATAAACATTACAAAAGGTGTCTCTGTTGGTTGCTGTGGTTCATGTTCTGGTTGTCGTTCTTGTTCTTCTTGTTCTTGTTGTGCTTTTTGGTCCAAGGCACGTTGCCTCATTTCTCCAAGCATATGCAAAGCATAAGCACCGACTACTTCTGGTGGCAGTATTGATTTTGCTCCTGGTATTTTGGAAGGATCAATATCAACTTTTTGAGGTTCGTCTCCAACCCATTTCGCCCGCAGAACTAACTGCTGGGTATGGGCCTTTTTATAGCTTGCGTCGATTACCACCACAGTTGGCTTGCCGTTTTCAGCAAATGCACAGTTTACTCTAATGGTGCGGTTAGGTTCAGTTTCTGGAAAAATACCAAATTGATGAATAGGAGCAAACGTGTTGACAGGTTTGTTTCTTGCATCTGCAAGCCTTGTCAGCTCGACAACTATCCCTCTCCAAATTGCAGCGGGAGACATTTCTCTAATTTCGATGTGGGTAGTTTTTGGTCTTCTACCTTGACCCTTTTCCATAGTAGGCAGATTATAGTACTTTTAATTTTAAAATCAAATTTATTTTTATGTTGTAGGCAAATAATTCTTAATTTCTATGACAAATATGGAGAGGGTTAGTATTTCTATCTCATTTCAAAAGAGGATGAGCTTTGTGCGCTTCCATTTGAAGATTTTTCTGCTTGTCTTACCAACCTTAATCTTTCTTTTGCTCCCCTGACCTCATCGCTTTGTAATAATGCGCCGCCGGCAATAACAGCAGCTGCAGTAAGTAGTCCAATTCCCTTAGCTTCTCTTCTAAGTTGACCACTAAGGCTACCTAAGACAACCTCTCTTAGAGCATGAAGCCCAACTCCAATGCTTAGCGCTACGAGGCCACCTCTTACTAATTCTGCTTGCTCTACTGCTTCACTTGCCTGGTAAAATGCATCCTCGTAAACCATAGCCTCTGTTGTAGTCGTGGTGATCCTAGCGCCTAAAGGTTCATCTACTCCGCGGATTCCATATAATTGAGCTTTTGTCTCAACATCTAATTTCATGATTTGCCGATTGTATTACTGACATAACCAAAAGTCAATGGTAGTTTTAAATATCCAAAAAAAGATTCTCAAGCCCCAACCTTAGATTGACATTAGATTGTTTTATTTCTTTATGGTATCTTTGCAAGGTTTGTAAAATTGTTTTATATTCCAATCTTTGTTTTTTTACCATTTCAAATCTTCCCACAACAATTAATTTTTCAATAAAACTTAAAGCCTCTTCTCTATCTTTAGCTAAGTCTTGGGCAAGTTTTAACCTCTCCCCTATTGTGTAAGATCGTAAATCTTCCAATATTTTTAGAAGATTTTGTCTTTCTTTTTGATCAAGAGAAATCTCTCTATCAAGTTCTATTAATTTGCACCTTGAAAGAATTGTCGGCAGAAAAAAATTTGAATTTGCAAGTATTACTATGGTAGTAGAAAGCGGAGGTTCTTCCAAAACTTTTAAAAATGCATTCTGGGCGTCAATGGTTATTCCATAAAAAGCCTCCAGGACAACAATTTTTTTATCTCCACTTAAGGGTTTTAGAGAAATTTGCCTTGAAAGACTTCTAATGTCTGCAATGCCTGTTTGTTTTTCGCTCTCAAAGAAAAAAATGTCAAATTTTGCAATATTTTGCTCATCCGCCATTTTTTTGACTATTTCTCTTGCCTTTTCCCTATTTTTGGAAATAATGATAAAACTTTGCATTGTTTTTCTGTTGACTTTATATCATATTTTAGCCTACTATTATAGTAATGCCCGATCAAACGAATTTATCAGACCAATCTAAAGTAACTCAAGCGATAACGCCAAATGTATTGGATGAGCAAATAGATACAACAACAGAGACTCTTGCTGATATTTTATATTCCCAAAAACTTCTCAACAAGTCCCAGTATGACGATATTAAGGTAAAATCTGCTTCCAAAGGAGTTTCAGAGGAATCGATTATCGAGTCAATGGAAGTGGTTGCTCCTGCAAAACTTGCCCAGGCTAAGGCAGAACTTTTGGGTATTCCCTTTGTTGACGTTTCCAATGCTTCGTTTTCTCCCGAAGCCTTAGGCCTTGTACCAAGAGCAGTGGCAGAGAGATTTTCTCTAATCCCCTTTGCGTATGATGACAATACAAAAACTTTGTCTGTTGCCATGAGCAATCCTGTTGATTTGGATGCGATAACGTTTGTGCGCGAAAAGACAGGGTTAAATATTAAATCCTACGCCGCAACACCCCCAGATGTTGTAAAAGAAATAAATCAGCAATATAGACAGGAGCTTGTGGGAGAAGTCGGAGAAGCTATAAAAGAAACAGAAAGCGTTAATAAGATAAAGACGGTTGATACGGATCAAATTGCCCAGATTATTAAAGAAGCGCCAATTGCCAAAATTGTCTCTACAATTTTGGAATATGCGGTAACGAGCAGGGCTTCTGACGTTCACATTGAACCCCAGGAAGACAGGGTCAGGGTAAGGTACAGAATTGACGGAATATTATATGACAGGCTATCTCTCCCCAAAGCAGTCCAGGAGGCTGTAATTTCAAGGATAAAGATTTTATCAGAAATGAAAATAGACGAACACCGAAGCCCCCAGGACGGACGCTTTAATTTTAAGGTTGACCAAAAAGAGGTGGATCTTCGTATCAGTGTGCTTCCTACTGTCTTTGGAGAAAAGATTGTTATGAGGTTACTTAGAAAAACAGGCGGAATACCAACGCTTTCCGAACTTGGGCTTTCTGGTTTTTCAGAAAAAATACTTGAAACAGCAATACTTAGGCCTCATGGAATTATTATTGTCTGCGGTCCCACAGGGTCTGGTAAGACTACAACTTTGTACTCTGTTTTATCAAAATTAAACACGACCAAGGTAAACATTTCAACTCTGGAAGATCCTGTTGAATACCAGATAGCAGGAATTAACCAAGTCCAGGTAAACCCGGCTGTCAACCTTACTTTCGCAGAAGGCTTACGATCATTTTTGCGCCAGGACCCAAACATTATCTTGGTCGGAGAGATAAGAGACAAAGAAACAACAGAGCTTGCTATCCAGGCTGCTTTGACAGGGCATTTGGTCTTCTCCACTTTACATACATCGTCAGCTGCGGGAGCGCTGCCAAGGCTTTTAGATTTAGGCGCTGAAACCTTTTTGCTTGCTTCAACGATGAATGCGGTTCTTGCCCAGCGTATTGTCAGAAGAATCTGTACCCATTGTAAAGTTTCTTATACTCCCCCACCTCAAATGGTTGAGGAGATAAAGTCGGTTTTGGGAAAATATTATCCTCCCGGTTTACTTACCCCAAAACTGTATAAAGGCCAAGGTTGTGAGGAGTGCGGAAACTCTGGTTATATTGGCAGAATAGGTATTTTTGAAGCACTGCCAGTTACGGAAAAAATTGCAAGTTTAATTTTGCAGCACGCAGACAGTGGTACAATTGAAAAAGAGGCAAGATTAGAGGGGATGATAACGATGAAACAAGACGGCTACATTAAAGTCTTAAACGGAATAAGCACGATTGAGGAAGTACTAAGAGTAGCACAGGAGTAAATCCATGGAAATAACAGAACTTCTAAACATTACAATAAAAAACAATGCGTCTGACCTTCACCTTCTGGCAGGTATTCATCCCGCCGTTAGAATTGATGGAGCCCTAATCTTTCTTACAGATTATCCGGTTCTTACAACGGCGCAGATTGAAGAAATGATTTTTTCCCTTCTTAAACCCGATCAGAAAAACTTATTGTTAAACAATAAAGAACTTGATTTCTCTTTCGGGTTTGGAGGAGGCGCATACGGAGATTTGGGTAGGTTTAGAACAAATCTATATTATCAAAGGGGTGTATTATCCGGCGCTTTCAGGTTTTTGCAGCCCAATATTAGAACCATTGAAGAATTGAAGCTTCCCAAAGTCTGCCACAACTTTGCTCAGTTAAAGCAGGGATTTGTTTTGGTAACAGGTCCTACAGGGCACGGAAAGTCAACAACATTGGCTGCAATTATTAACGAGATTAACCTGGGCAAATCTTTGCATATTCTAACCATTGAAGATCCGGTTGAATATATTTATCCGCTTGGGAAAAGCATTATCTCGCAAAGAGAAATGGATATAGACACGCATTCTTGGGCAATGTCTTTGCGTTCTGCTCTAAGAGAAGATCCAGACGTTGTTTTGGTAGGCGAAATGAGAGACCCTGAAACAATGGCAGCTGCAATAACCATTGCGGAAACAGGGCATTTGGTCTTTTCCACCCTGCACACAAATTCTGCTTCCCAGACAATTGACAGGATTTTAGACACATTTCCCTCAAACCAACAGACTCAAATCAGAATTCAGCTTGCGGCGACCCTAAAGGGCATTATTTCCCAAAGACTTATCCCCATGATAAACGGAGGAAGAGTTCCTGCTGTTGAGATTTTAGTCGGCAATACGGCAGTTTCAAGTAATATTAGGGATGGAAAGACCCATCTTATAGACTCGGTTATCCAGACTTCTCAAAGTATAGGCATGATTCCTCTTGAAACATCTCTGGCAACCCTTGTTTTGTCTGGCGCAATCAGTTTAGAGACTGCAAAAAGCTATGCGCTAAGACCGGATGAGCTTTTAAGACTGATAGGATGATATGAGACTAAGATACAAAGCTGCTACCAAAGAAGGAAAATTAACCCAAGGACTTTTAGACGCAAAAGGTATAGAGGAGGCTGCATTGTATCTTAGAAGTAAAGGTTTTTTGCCAATCCAGATAGTAAGAATTGACAATAATATTTCTACAATCCTTCCTTTTTTAAACAATGTAAAAACCCAGGATCTTATTCTTTTTACAAGACAGCTTTCCTCAATGCTTTCTTCAGGGCTTACTGTTATGAAATCTTTAGAGATATTAAAAGACCAGATACAAAATCCGGCAATGGCCGAAATTATCACAACCATTATTAATGACGTTTCTGAGGGAAAGACGCTTTCCGGGGCAATATCCAAACATCCCAAAGTCTTTAGCAATATCTATGTTTCCATAATAAAAGCCGGAGAATCCTCTGGGCTTTTGGACAAAGTGCTTTTAAGGCTTGCGGATAACTTGGAAAAACAGGCAAAACTAAAAGCAACGATAAAATCCGCTCTTATGTACCCTATTATAGTTGTTATTTTAATGATAGCCGTTATGCTTGTGATGATGGTTTTTGTCATCCCCCAGCTTACCACTCTTTACGAAAATCTTGGCGTTGCGCTCCCGCTTCCAACGCAAATTCTAATATCGGTATCCTCCTTTTTTACACTTTTTTGGCCCGTAATCTTAATCATTATTCTTGCCCTTTTCTATGTGTTTAGAAGATGGTCAAGGACAATGGGTGGAAGGCTTATTATTGACGATGTTATCCTTAAGCTTCCTGTTTTTGGTAAACTTTTAAAACAGACAATACTCGCCGAGTTTTCAAGAACGTTTGGACTTTTGGTCGGAACCGGAACATTGGTAGTTGAGGCGTTAAACGAAACAGCGGCAACTACGGGAAATATTCATTTCTACAATGCGATTGTAGGAGTTGGTCAACAGGTGGAAAAAGGAGTAACAGTAGGTAGCGCTATGTCCCAGTCAACGCTTTTCCCTAACCTACTTGTTCAGCTTGTGAAAATCGGTGAACAGACCGGAAAAATGGATGAAACTTTGCAAAAAGCCTCAGAATATTTTGAAAGGGAGGTTGATCAGATGGTCAAAACATTAACAACAGCAATGGAGCCTTTTATTATGATTGTACTAGGCATTGGCGTTGCATTTTTAATAATCAGTGTTATTACGCCAATTTACAGTTTAATATCGAGTATTCAGTAAAGTTAGCTTAAAACTACCTATTGACAAGATTTTTTAAATATGGTTATGATTATTGTATACATGAGAAATTATCTTAAGTCCCTTAGAAGATCCGCAGGATTTACCCTCATTGAACTTTTAGTCGTCATCGGAATTTTAGGAGTACTTGCAGCAGCCTTAATCGCAACCATTGATCCATTTGAACAGATCAAAAAAGCAAATGACGCAAACAAGAAAAACGTAGCAGTTGAATTTCTAAACGGCAATATTAGATACTACACAACGCACAACAGTATGCCTTGGGGAGATAATGCATCATGCGCGTCAACCGGTACTCTTTCAGATGTAAGCGCGGTGAACTGCTTAACTACATTGGTTACCGATGGAGAACTTAAAGCCGCATTTACAACTGCGACTAACGTATTGCAGCACGTAGTTTATTTCGGAGCTGCAAATGAAGTTACCGCGTGCTTTTTGCCAGAATCAAAATCCCAGCAAAGAGATCCTAACACAAAATATAATTCATCAGGCCAGTTAACAACGGGTTGCGCTGGACAGTCGGGTGGAACAGCAACAAACTGCTATTGGTGTAGTCTGTAATTTTGATGTCCTCTAAAAAGATGTCAATTATTCTGCCTTCCTTTTTGTTTGCATTTTCTTTGTTTATTTATTTGCATAATCTCTCTTTGAGTATTTATGGAGGAGATGTAGGAGATTTGGTAACTGCTGCAATTGTTGGGGGCGTTGCTCATCCTCCGGGTTACCCTTTGTTTACGCTTTTAGGCTTTATTCTTACAAGGCTTAATATTTTTACTCCTGCTTTTATGGTCGGACTTATTTCCGTATTTTCTTCCTCTGTTAGTGTTTTAGTTTATTATTTTTTCTCTCTTAAACTTACAAACAGTAAGCTTATTGCCTTTATTTCCTCCCTTATTCTTGCTTTCAATTATCTATTTTGGTTTTATGCTGAAATCGCAGAAGTTTTTGCATTAAACAATTTGTTTGTAATAATTTTAATGTTTTTGGCATATCTTTATTACAAACAAAGAAAGATAAAATATCTATATCTTTTATCTTTAGCCCTAGGGCTTTCGATTACCAATCACCATACAATTATACTTATATTTCCTTCTTTGGTAATACTTGTTTTAACAAATTACAAACAAATACTAAGAAAACCAAAAGAGATTATAAAATGCATTTTGCTATTTTTATTGGGGTTTTCAGTTTATCTCTACGTTCCTATAGCCTCATTTTTTGATCCTGTTGTTAACTGGGATAAGGTAAGAGATTTAAATTCCTTTTTCCATTTGTTTTTAAGAAAAGACTACGGTACTTTTAGCGCTGGTCTTTTCCCCAGTCCTGTTGTTGCCCAAAGGGTTGTAATACTCAATACTTATTTGTTTAATTTAATTACCCAAACAACAATCCCCGTTGTTTTACTGTCATTAATTGGAGCAGTTTATTTATACATTAGGGATAAAACATTGTTTTTAGCACTCTTTTTGGGTTTCTTAATAAGTGGTCCTTTCTTTATAGCCTACGCAGGCTTTCCCATAGTAAACACTTTCTTTATAGGAATTTACGAAAGATTTTTTGTTATGTCTGCAATAATTTTACTTTTGTTTTTACCTCTTGGATTAAAGTATTTATCCCAAACTACAACAAGATTAATTAATAAAGATTTGGTAAAACTTATTATAAGTGTTTTTATAATAATTCCCATAATGCTTTTTTACTATAACTTTCCTAAAACAGATTTACATGATATTTGGGTTGGAGATTATTTAGCCTTTGATTATCTTTCCCCCTTGCCTTGGAATTCTGTACTTTTGGTTTCGGGAGACACGCAACAATTTAATACTTGGTATGTTCGTTTCGGTTTAGGTTTTAGAAGCGATGTGGAAGTTGTAGCCGCCGGAGGACTAACAGGTAGCAAATATATTGAAGAAAAAAAACGACAGTATTTGATAAAAAATCCAAAATCAAAAAACGACCCAAACTTTCCCATAGAGGTTATCAAAGAGGTTTTAAAAGAAAAAAAGGTTTTTTCTCTTACTCAATTACAACCAAGAGGAGAGGATAAGCTGACTTGGATACCTTACGGTTTAACTTGGGAATTATTAAAAAACAAAGAGGAAATCCCAAGCGAACAAGAATATATAAACAGGGAAAAAAAGATTTGGAAGAACTTTAAATTCAATGAATATGCAAAAAACAAAAGTTTAGCCAAGGGCAGCTTAACCATTTCAGAAATTCCCTATAATTATTCAAACGCCCTGATTTCCCAAGGAACGTTTATTTTTACTAATTATCAAAATACGGATTATGCTTTGGACCTGTATAAAAAAGCGGTTAGCATAGAAGAAAACAATTACAAAGCATATCTTACCCTTGGGATTTATTACTCATATAAAAAGAAATGTGATTTAACAAGGCAAAATCTTGTAAAGGCAAGAGAAATTTATCCATTTGATAAAAACATTTATACGCTATCCTATTTAAATTATATAGAATGTTTTAAGGATTTAAAAAAAGCAAAAGACGTAGTATCTTTATACAATAGCGTTTTTCAATCGGATTTTTTTAAAGATGCTCGGGCAATAAAAAATGAAGAGAATAATGAAAAGAATAAAGATAAATAGGAAATTATTGTTTTTAATTATATTTTCAAAAATAGTTATTTTTACTATAATTTTTATAGCTTTTTTCCGTTTTCCTTTTAATTCTATAAGTTACTTTAGTAATTTCCATTACCCATTGAATGAAAAAATATCTTTTGTATCATCGTTTAAAACTTGGGACAGCCAACACTACCTTTATTTAAGCGAGAAAGGATACTCGGAAAGCATTGAGTCAAACCGCTTTTTTCCCTTGCTTCCTTTTTCGATAAAAACACTTTCGTTAATTATCCAAAATAAGGTGTTCGCAGGTCTTTTATCCTCCTTTATTTTCAGTGTTTTAGGACTAATTTTATTTTTTAAATTTTGCAAAAACTATTTTAAAAAGGAAAACCCCGCTTTTAGAAGTATTTTGTTATTGCTTTCTTTCCCAACAGCGTTTTATTTTTCCCTTATTTACTCAGAAAGCGCAGCCTTTTTTCTGACAATGGGATTTTTTTATTTTTTATATAAGAAGGACTTTTTGAAAGCTTCTTTCTTTGCCTTTTTTCTTCCCCTTGTAAGACCTCTTGGGATATTTATTATTGTTCCCCATTTTGTCTTTTGGATAACTTATCTGCACAATGAAAAAAAGAAATTTTCTTTTGAGTTTATAATTGAGTTTATAAAAAAAGCAATTTTTGATAAAAGAACCTATTTTGTTTTCAGTTCTTTGTTGGGTTTAGGATTTTATTTTGCAATAATGCAATTAACAAGCGGAAATTATCTTTCTGGAATTAACGCACTTGAAAAAAGCGTAGTCGGAAATTGGCAGATAACTAATGCGTTTAATCCTGTATTTTTCTTTGTCAATTTATTTTTCCCAGACTCCCCTTCCCTGCATGGATTTACAAATTCTATAATTGACAGGATATTTTTTATTTGTTTTTTGGCAGTGTTGTATTTGATTTACAAGAAATTGGATAAGACACTTTTTGCATACGCAGTAATGTTGGGCATGGTTCCTATTTTTGGCAATTTCATGTCGTATACGCGTTATGTTTTGTTGGTATTTCCCATATTTATGGTACTTGCTTGGTATTTTGAAAAATCAAAACTTAAACTCCTGTTTTATCCGATACTTTTATTTTTTATAATAATACAGACTATATTTTTGATAATGCATTCCCTTAATTATTGGGTAAGCTGACATGATTTATTTATTGTCAATACTCGCAGGAATTATTGGTCTTTTTGTAGGGTCCTTTTTAGGCGTTGTAACGGATAGGCTTATTAAAAAAAAGTCTGTTATTTTCTCTAGATCAAAATGCGACAAGTGTAAAAAAGATCTTGAGGTTTTTGATTTGATTCCGGTTTTGTCATTTATCTTTTTAAAAGGAAAATGCAGATATTGTTACACAAAGCTGCCATATTTTTACCCCGTTATTGAAGTTACTGCTGGTCTTTTATTTTTGCTGACTTCGCTTTTTGTGTTTATGCCTTCGTTAAGTGAGATAAACGTTATGTTTTCTGTTTTTAATTTGGTTAAGCTTTTTGTTTATCTTACTGTAGTCTCGCTACTTATAATCGTCTTTTTTGTCGATATTAAATACGGAATTATTTTAGATAGGATTGTAATTCTACTCATAGTTGTTTCACTTTTTTGGTTAATGTACAGCAATTCTTTAAATATTATAAACCACATTCTGACTTCCTTGTTTACTTCCCTTTTCTTTGTTTTGATATCCTCTGTATATTTTTTAATCAGAAAAAAAATTGCCATGGGAGGAGGAGACATAAAATTAGCCTTATTTTTGGGTCTGTTTCTTGGTTTTCCTGATATAATTTTGAATCTTTATATAGCTTTCTTGACAGCGGCAATTTACTCTATCATACTAGTTGTATGGAAGAGAAACACAAGACTAACAGATTCGATTCCTTTCGCCCCCTTTTTAGTAGTGGGATTTCTGGTAACGCTTTTTTGGGCAGAGCAAATTTATCTATCTTTCTCTCCTTTTTTAAAAATCTAAAAACCTCAAAAAAGGGCTTTACCCTAGTTGAGATTATTATCGTATTTGGTATAATTGCGATTATATTTACGGCCGTTATGGCTACACTTAATCCCCTGGACCAGTTTCAGAAAGCTTCTGATACTAGAAGAAAATCTGACCTTGCCCAAATTAAAAAAGCGCTTGAAAACTTTTATAACGATAAAGGAAGATATCCTAAAACAACAGGTAATCCCTATTACTGCATACAAGATTTTGTTTCACCCTTTACTACTTATTGCGGGGGAAGCAGCTGGAATCCATATATGAGTGTTGTTCCAAAAGAATCAAGGTCTGCACAAAGATATGTTTATTATGCAGACTCAAATGGACAGACTTATTACCTTTATGCTAATCTTGAAAGAGGAAACAAAGATCCTGATGCTTGCAATAGCGATGGCAGTGCATGCGATAGTCTCACAACGTTGGGCATATCGCAAACAGCTTGTGGCGCAACTTGCAATTACGGAGTATCGAGTTCAAACACTACTCCTTAAATATGTTTGATTTTAAATTTAATAAAAAAGGTTTTACATTAATTGAACTTTTGATTGTAATCGCAATTGTTGGAGTCTTGGCTGCGCTTTTAATGTCAAATTTTATAGGTGTAAGGCAAAGAGCCAGAGATTCTCAGAGAAAATCAGACCTTCGTCAGGTTCAATCAGCCCTGGAACTATATAGATCTGATAACAGCTCTTATCCAGTATCTGTATCAAATGCGCTTCCCTACAATTGTCAAGCCCAAATGATAAGCGGCTCTACCGTTTATATGCAAAAAGTCCCTTGTGATCCAAACAATACAGCTTATAACAGCGGAAAGTACTATTACAATAGCGGAGGATCTAGTTATACTATTGGAGCCTGTCTTGAGAACGCTTCTGACAACTCTGCTGATACTACCAGCAGTAATCCCGGAGGGAGTGGTACTTGTGAAAGCGCAAAATACTACGTCCTAACCAATCCATGAGAACAAAAAGAAATATAGGAATACCTTCTAATTCTGGCTTTACGTTAATTGAAATAATTGTTGTCTTTGCGGTACTTGCGGTCATTTCTGCAGCTGGTCTTGCTTCTTTTGTGATATACAGCAGGCAGCAGGCTTTATCAACCCAGGCAAACACACTTACCTCTGTGATTAATCAGGCAAGATCTAATGCAATTTCCCAAGTTAAGCCGTCGACCAAGTGTATCGGCCCAAGCCCCCTGACTTTGGATGGATACATAGTTACCCTTGTTACAACAGGAGATAAAAATACTTACAAACTTGGTATTGTTTGCGGACCAGGCACAGACCCTTCCCCAACTGAATATAAATTTTCCCAGAATATTACCTTTGACCCAATTTTAACAACGGTTTCCACAATTTATTTCCGTGTTATAACAGGTGGAATAGTGCTTAAAAACAGCGCTGGAAACGAAATATCAAGTGGAAATATCGTTTTGGAAGACGAAAGTGCTGGCATGCAAAAAAGTATATTGATAGATAATTCTGGAAAGATACAATAATATAAATATAATAAATGAGAAACCAAAAAGGACAAAGTTTAATAGAGGCAATAGTGGCCCTATCTGCTGCGGTTTTAATTATCGCGGCAATTGCCATTGCGGTTTTAACCTCTGTTGGAAATTCCGACTATTCAAAAAACCAAAATAAAGCAACGGTTTATGCCCAAGAAGAGTTGGAATCATTGCGGGAGTTAAGCGAAGTAAACTGGGTTAGTTTTTCAACCTTACTATCTGGAATATACTGCGTGGGAGGGGATGAAGTCTTAGTATCTTCGGTTGCAAACTGTTCCTCGCCCAATTTGGATAATTATTTTATAAGACAGGTTGATTTATATGGTTTCAATACCAATGGATGTATCAATGCAAGAAAGGCAAGGGTAAGTGTTTTGTGGAGGGATGGAAAATGCCAAAATGACCAGTTTTGCCATAGCGTTATCTTAGATTCCTGTTTTGCAGATAATTATACACTACCAACACCATGAAACAACTTAAAAACAATGGATTTACATTAATTGAGCTTTTGGTTGTCATGATGATAATAATTGCTGTTGGAAGCATAATCGCAGGAATTATTGTCGTATCCCTAAGAGGAAGTAATAGGAGCATAAACGTAAACGAGGTAAGGCAGGCGGGAGATTATACCCTAAGTCAAATGACCAAAATGGCAGCTTATGCAAAAAGCTTTGACGGTATCGGCAAATACGTAGCTGGAGATATTGTCTATGAGACAGACTGTACGACCCAAACAGGAGTTGAATTCACTCATTTAAAGCTTACTTCTTTTGATAATAACCAAACGACCTTTATTTGTAATTATAACGCAGTTACAATTGCTTCCCAAAGCGCGCCAAGAACAATAGAGCTGATTAATCAAACCAAGTTTAGTTTGGACGCTTGCAGTTTTAAGTGCACGCAAAATAACGTTTCCAACCCGCCTGTGATAGAGATTAATTTTACTCTTTCTAAAAATACTGAGTCAACTCTTGTGGAAAACAAAGTGAGCATACCTTTTTCGGCAACTGTGGGGTTTAGAAACCTTGCAAATTAGCTTTAAGATTAGTTGACAAAGGGAGCTTTTTATTGCTACTCTATTATCAGTAGTGTTAGTAGCAGAGTATGAATTTTATTAAAAGTCTTTATAATCAAAAAGGCCAGGCCCTTTTGATAGTGGTTTTGGTCATGGTTATTGCCCTGACTGTTACTTTATCCATTGTCTCAAGGTCTGTTGTTAATCTAAGGACCTCTGTTGAACAATCCGAATCCCAAAAAGCCCTGGCAGCAGCCGAGGCGGGAGTTGAGCAAGCGATTAAAAACAACGCCAATATCGGCATAGACACTCCTGCTTCTTTTGGTAATACAACCTACACGGCAACAATCAGCGATGTTTTGGCAAGTGCTCCATTTTTACTAAACGGAGGCATT